>WFSD01000087.1 GCA_015486235.1 Anaerolineae bacterium | reverse complement strand
TCGGGCCGGTTAGAAGGCCGTTCGCCGTGAAGCTCCGGAGATGCCAATATCCATCCCCGTGCCCCGACCTGGCTGCCGTAAGACCAGATGGGGTCCCAGCGGGTCCCGGCGTAGCCGTGGATCGCCACCAGGAGCGGCAGGGGATCCGACGAATCCATATGAGGCGGCAACTGCACCACCATCTGCTGAGTACTCCCATCGTAGCTGCTGGTGAACGTGACATCCCTGGTCTCCAACGGCTCGATGTCCCCTTCCAGCACAAGGTATCCATCGGTGGCGTACCACGTATCCCACGTGGCATCTTCGTTGGTTATCTTGATCTCGTTGGAGCCATGCTGCACCCATGCAGGGTCCACAGTCCAGGAAACCGGCTGTGCACCGTTGTCACAGTTCTTGCCACCCAGATCCGTGGGCACTCTGCCTACCATGTGGCCGTTCAGGTAGACAGGATGGTCGGCGTCGGCGCTTGCGATTTTCAAGTGAAGCGTGGCCGTGGTCACGTCGCCAACCCAGTTGACAAAGGCATCCCGTTCGTTCTCCGTGAGGCCGGGCTCAGGGGCCGAAGGGCCCACGTAGAAACAATCGGTGGCGGTAGAAGTCACAATATTGGTCGTAGTCCGCAGGCACCCTGTGGTCGTGGATATCTCCTGCTGAGCAGACGCCCTCAGAATGCTCATGCCCGCGAGGACAAGCAGCAAGGATGAAACCACCGCGACCAGAGCTGCCTTGTACGGGCGACGTATCCCACTCCCGACCGCCCCCAAAGGCGGCTTTGATTGCTCAGGCAGGGACGTCTGGGCCGCGTCCCCGGGCATGGGATGCGTCACCCCGGTGTCAACTCGCTGATCCGTCGGTTCAGAGATCATTCCTCGTCCTCTTCGTCGCTGCCCTCTTTGGTAAAAGCGCGCAGACCTTCCGCCAGCGCACGAAGCCGCTCGTCCACCATCCCGTTGACCGTGTCGGATGGGAACTTGCCCTCCTCGTCAGGTTTACCTGCAGTTACACCCGTGAGAATCTCTATCCCCTCGTCCACCGTCTCTGCGGCGTAGATATGGAACTGCCCCGCCTCGATAGATTCCACCACATCCTCCCGAAGCATCAGGTTTTCCACATTGCTCTTCGGGATGATGACCCCCTGGGTGCCGGTCAGGCCGCGCGTCTTACAGAGATCGAAGAAACCCTCGACTTTCTCGTTGACGCCTCCGATGGCCTGCAGTTCACCTCGCTGGTTGATGGAACCTGTCACCGCCAGGTCCTGTCGTACGGGAAGCCCCGATAGCCTGGAGAGCAGAGCATACAGTTCGGCGCTGGAGGCGCTGTCCCCTTCCACCTCCGAGTAGCTCTGCTCGAAAACGAGCCGCGCTGAAAGGCTCAGAGGCTTGTCCTGGGCGTACCTCTGGTGAAGCAAGCCCTCGAGGATCAGGACGCCCTTGCTGTAGATTGGCCCGGCCAGCTCTACCTCCCGTTCGATGTCCACGACGCCGGCCCTCCCAACACCCAGGCTCGCAGTTATCCTGGTGGGCCTGCCGAAAGAGAAGTCCCCCAACTCTATGACCGACAGTCCATTGACCTGGCCCACGACCTTCCCTTCTGTGTCTATCTTCAAGAAGCCTCTCGTGGTCATCTCTTGGAGCCGTTCCTGCACCATGTTCGAGCGGTATATCTTCTCAGAGATTGCCTTTTCTACGTGTTTTCGCTCGACCAGGTCGGAGCCATCCTGGCGTGCCCAGAAAGTCGCCTCTCTTACCAAATCGGCGATCTCCGAGAATCGGGCCAGAAGCTTCTTCTGGTCGGATGCGGCCCTGGCTCCGTGCTCGACCATTTTTGCCACAGCTGCAGCCGTGAAGGGGAGCAGATTCTCCTTGTGCACCAGGGAGCTAATGAAGACGGCGTATAGCCTGACGTTCTCCTCGGTGAAAGGCATGTCCGGGGCGAAATCCGCTTTCACCTTGAAAAGCTCGTTGAAGTCCTCGTCCAGGCTGTAAAGCAAGTGGTACAGCACCGGATCGCCGATGAGCAGGACTTTGGTGTCCAGGGGTATCGGTTCCGGACGCAGGCCTTTGGACGCCACGAACCCAAGCCTTTCGCCCATTTCTTCGATGCCTATTTTACCGTTACGCAATGCCCGCTTCAGCCCGTCCCACGAGAAAAGATCGGCCAGCACTTCTCTTGCCTCCAGCACCAGGTAGCCACCGTTGGCTTTGTGCATGGCCCCAGGTTTGATGAGGGTGAAATCGGTGTGGAGGGTTCCCATGCGAGCTTCTTTCTCCAGCCGTCCAAAAAGGTTGTTGTAGGTGGGGTTTAGTTCCATGATCACCGGCGCACCAGCACTATTCTGAGAGCTGTTGTCCACGATCAAATTGACCTGGTACCTGCGCCAGAAAATATCCTCCGTATCGAACCCAGGCGGCATTTGTTGCTGAGGCTGTTGATCCTGCTGGCGGAAGCGATCCAGGTTCTGGATGATATCCTCTTCCACTGCTTTCAGGTATTTCAACACTTTTTCGTGCTCTTCGTACTTGGAGGAAAGATCGCCTACCTGGTGACGGATGGCACTGTGGGCAACCTCTCTGTCCAACTGCTGTATTTTTTGGAGCGCTTTCTGCTCCATCTCATGGATTTCCTGAAGCGCCTGCTCCACGAGCTTGCCCAGACGCTCCCGCTTTTCCTGTATCTCTTCTCTGGTCTTCGGACTCAGATTCACGAACTGCTGGTCTGTCATTGGCTTCCCATCGGAAAGCGGGATCAGCGCCAGGCCCATGGGGGTCGTCTGAAGGATGAACTGCTCCTGCTGTGCCAGCCTGGAGACTTCCGCCAGGCGCTCTTCCTGAGCCCGCTTCAGGCCATTCAGAATCGCCTCCCGCTGTTGCCGGTACTCCTTGGTGCTGAACGCCTGGGGAACTGCCCGGCGGGCATCTCTCAGGAATTGCTTCATGTCTCGGCGGAATTCCTTTCCTTTGCCTGCAGGCAGGCTAATTGCCCTGGGCTGGTATGGATCCTCGAAGTTGTAAACATAGCACCAGTCGGGTGGCACGGGCTGGGTTTTCGCCAGTTGGATCAGGAAGTTGTTCACGGCGGTGGCTTTACCAGTACCAGGTGCGCCCGCCACGTAAATATTGAATCCCACCTCGTTGATGTGCAGCCCAAACTCCAGCGCGTGGACGGCCCTTTCCTGGCCGATTATCTCGTCGCTGGGAGGAACCTCGTCCGTGGTTTGGAACCCGAGGTTATCCGGCAGGTAACTTCGTCTTGCCTGCGACGGTTGGATTTTTAGGTCATTTAGAGACATTTTCACTCTCCTTTTCCACCGCAATCGTAGACGCGGCGGGCTCAGGGTGCCAGTTCTTGTGCCTCAGGTACAATCCGATCGCTCCTACGGCTATGGAGACCAACGATATCGCCTGTGCTGTGGTCAGGGATGTGGCGGCTCCCAGCTTCCACGCATCTGGGCGGAACATCTCAACCCAGAAGCGTCCCAGGGGGTAGTAGATCAGGTACATCAGGATCATATCGCCATCGCGCAGTTTGTAGTCCCACTTTCTGCTGATCAGGTAAAGCAACACGAACCCGATGAAGTCCCAGATGGACTCGTAGAGGAACGTCGGGTGGAAGCGCGTGGTCGCCACTGGGTACTTTTTCAAGTTCAGATATGGCCCAAAACGATGGGCAGCATCTATCTTTATGCCCCAGGGCAGTTTGGTTGGCGGCCCGTACAGCTCCTGGTTGACGTAATTGCCCCAGCGCCCGAGGGACTGCGCCAGCAGCAGACCAGGCATGCCGTAATCCGCCCACCTGAAGAAATTCAGCTTGTAGTACCTGGTGTAAAGCCACAGCGCCAGCACTCCACCGAAGAACGCACCGTAGATGCCAAGGCCCCGGAAGCCACCATGCCAAAAAGCGATGATCTCGATAGGGTGCTTTTTGTAGTAGGGCCACCCCACGAAGCCACCCGACGGCCTGGAAAAGACATGGTAGAGGCGCGCTCCGATTATCCCCAGGATTAGGACATAGATCAGCATGTTCCAGATATGATCCGGGTTGTCCCCCTTCCGCTTCGCCATGTTTTCGGCAATCAACGTCGCAACCAGAACGCCTGTTACGATGATTATCCCATACCAGTGGACCTCGAAGTTCATACCCAGGATATTGAAGCTAAAAGCTACTGGGTTTATCAGGAAGTATATCTGGCTCAGCAATGTCTCCATGAATATCTAGCTCCTTTACGTGTTTGTATGGCGGACCAGCATCGGCTCATACGGGCGACACATCCCATCCGTGTACGGGCGACACATGCCATCCATGTACGGGCGACGCATCCCATCCATGTACGGGCGACGCATCCCATCCATGTACGGGCGACACATGCCATCCACACCACCCCAATGGCAATTGCAGCTTCTCAGAGGGGATGCGTCGCCCCTACCGGTACTTTCAGAGCCTGGATCAAGATATCCCGTATCCCATCCACCCTGTCGAACAGCTTGCCCTGAGACCCGATGTAATCGTACCCGGTGTAGGTCACATAACCGGTCAGACCTGCGTACATTCCGGCTATCGCCACCCGGCCTGTGGGCGTGCCGAAAAGCGGCACCATTTTTACGAAAGCCAGCCCCTTGAGCACCTGATCCACGGCTTCCATGGAGCGAGGGTATGCTTCGCTGAGGGCGATGATTGCCTGGGTTGCCTTGTCCAGTTCTTCTGGTGGAACGGCGGCTGTGTTCAGCCACACCTCCCGCTCTTTGGCAAAGGAGTCAAGCCCGTAGACGCGTGCGATGAGATCACGGAACAGGGTGCCATGGTCCAGTGCATCCTCCCATGTGGATATCTGGGCTTTGACGCTTGCCACGCCCTGGGTGCCCAGAAGCGCCCGCAGGCGTCGGTATGCTCTCGATAGGAACTGAAGCGCCCGCACCACCAGCTTTGTAGCTGCCTTTCCCAGCTTGTCTGCCAGCCCAATTCCCAGGAGCGACAATCCCTCCAGTACCGCGGAGAAATCCTGCACCATCAGGTCCCTGATGATTTTTTGCCCAGTCTCGTTGGTGCTGGAGAGAATGAGAGCGATGGCACTCTCCACCTCGTGTTCCAGGCGGGCTTTGGCAGTCTCCAGGTTCGGTGACGGCCTCGGAGCGCCCCGGACAGTAGATATCGGTGCCAGCGGTGACTGGAGCCAGATCAAAATAAATTCCGGTATTTCCGGCCCCCGACGGAATCCCCTGGACATTCCGGCTACTCCCGCTATCTCGCCTCCTTGCGCTCCCAACATGGCGGATGCCAGTGTGGTCTCCAGAGCCATCTGGGCCAGCAACCTCCGCTCCGCTGCCAGACGTTTCACCTTGTCGGGGGACACCAGGCCCTTTTCCCATTCTTTGCTCAGGGCATCCCCCTGCATTTGCAGTTCCAGAGCCTTGTCGGCCAGCGCATCAGCCCGCTCCGCGGGCATAGGCGGCGCGGCAGCTATACCTTTCCCTCCCCTGATGATGCCCTTGGTCGGGGGCTGGAGGCTGGACATGAAATCCCTAACGTTCCTGGCATAGATCTCAGGGGTAATGTCGGCCATGGCTCCTTTCTCCTTTTCCACACGGTCACTTACAAGCCATTCTTCTCCGAACGTGACATTGCCCAATTATAGTGCTGCCCCCTGAAACGGGCAAACGGGCATTCCGGGCGGGGATTTCGAAGCAAATCCCGGGGGCCCGTGAACACCCCCAGGATTCCCCTGGAACATCTTCAGCATCCACCAACCCCAACTGATGGGGCGCACCATGCTTCGGGTACGTCGAAAAAGCTCCAGAAGCGGCATGGGCCCTCAATTTACTTCGAATGCCCTCGGACGGCGAACACTACACATGACCGTGATCGGGCAAAAACAAAACAATGTCCCTCTCAGTTGATCTAGCGAAAGCAAAGATAAGACTTTTATAGCATGCCCTCGTCGGGAATGTCAAACTGTGAAAGATTCCACAGGAAATCGCGAAAACTCACATCGCCACGCTGGGCATCCGAAGCAAGTCTGCCCACCGTTATTCTGTGTCATTCCGAACCGAGAAAAGCAAAGCTCGCCGGAAATACCTCGACGGTATTTTCTCAACAGATCCTCGGGCTCTCACTCACCGTCAGAATCCAAATACGATCCCAAAATATCGAAAAGATACAGGCGGGCCGCATATTCAGACGGGAGACACAGGACAATGAACCCGTGACCATGTCAAACCGCTGATCCATCACGCCGAGAGGACTCCCAGACACATCATGGCCTCGGGGCTTTCGAAGCAAATCGAAAGCCCAAAATCGCTTCATGGGCATTCTCGACGCTTCTGAAGCGATCCACTACTTGCCGTTGGGGTGATGTAGAGCGATAACGGTTCTGGGGATTCCTGGGGGCCCTACGGGCCCCCAGGATTTGCTTCGCACTCCCGGCCTCGCACCTCCAATTGCCGGAGCCTGCGCTGCAGGGTATAATGGGCTGTAGTAGTATCTGGCCAGCAAGGGAGGGCACAAAGCCTGTCTTTACCGCAGGATATTGAAAAGGGTACATACGATGTGCATAAAAGAGAGATGCGTACAAAAGAAAAAAGGAGAGAGCGATGACAGAGACAAAAGAGGAAAACAAATTCCACCTCACACAACGAGTGGGGGTTTTCGTTGATGGCCAGAACCTGTTCCATTCGGCCAAGAGCATCTACGGACGGGACGCATGGGTAGACTACGACGCGCTGCTGGCTGAAGCGGTCAGGGACAGGAATCTGGTGAGGGCAATAGCGTACACGATACTGGTCGAGGATGTGGATCAGAGCGGCTTCCTGGAAGTCCTACGGCGGCTTGGATATGAAGTAAGGGCGAAATGGGCACGCGTCCTGCCGGATGGTTCCATGAAAGCAGATTGGGATATGGGGATAGCCACCGACAGCATCGCTATGGCAGACAAGCTCGACACAGTGGTTCTGGTGAGCGGGGATGGCGACTTCGTCGACTTGGTGGCTTTTCTCCAGGCCCGCGGCGTCAGGGTAGAGGTAATGTCCTTCGATGAGGCTGCTGCATCGGAACTCCAACGGGCTGCCAACGCTTACTACCCTCTGGGAATGGAAGTAATCCATATCCGCAGTGCAGGCAAGTCATCCGAAAGCGAGGAGGAGCAATGAAGGTCGCTCTGGTCACGAATCCGAACCACAGGAACCACAACCAACCTGGGCATCCGGAACATCCAGAACGGGTGGATTTCACGCTAGAATATCTCGGCAAGATCGGCTTACTGCTCATGTTGGAACGTATGCAGGCAGTACCTGTAGAGAAAGAAAGACTACATGCGGTGCACGGGGGTCGCTATATAGAACACGTACGGGAAATAGACGCATCCGGCGGCGGGCAGTTAGGCTCCGACACTTATATCGCTCCCGGGAGCTACGATGCTGCCCTCACCGCTGCGGGAGGCTTGGTCTCTCTGATCGAGGCAATAGCCACAGGAAGCGTGAACAGAGGGTTCGCGCTGGTCAGGCCACCTGGGCACCACGCCTTGCGAGACGCAGGGATGGGGTTCTGCATTTTCAACAATGTGGCCATCGCCGCCAAAGCAGCTTTGGAGGAAATGGGGCTCCAGCGGTTGCTAATTGTGGATTGGGACGTGCACCACGGCAACGGCACCCAGAATATCTTCTACAGCGAAAACCGAGTGCTTTATTTCTCGACTCACCAGTACCCCTACTACCCTGGTTCCGGTCATTGGAGGGAGATAGGCTCCGGGCGCGGCGAAGGATACACATTGAACGTGCCCCTTCCGGAGGGCGTGGGTGACGCAGGGTTCCGACAAGTGTGGCAGGATATCCTCTGGCCTGCCGCGGAGGCCTTCAAGCCGGATTTGGTTCTGGTGTCCGCCGGTTACGATGCCCACTGGGCTGATCCGCTGGCAGGGCTTACTCTCTCCCTCGAGGGATACTCTTTTCTCGCACGGCAGACAGTGCGGATCGCGGAGGCTTTCGCTAAAGGGAGGATTGCCGTGACCCTGGAAGGAGGCTATCACCTGGACGCGCTCTCCCAAGGGGTTGCCAATACTCTGTACGCCCTCCTCGGAGTGGAAGACATGGTAGACACAATGGGCGGGTGGGCTATGCCGGAGCCGGATGTGGGTGGCCTGGTAAGCCAGATTCGCGCTTACCACCCGCTGCTATCGTTGGAGGATGCATAATGGGCGAAGAACCGCTCTTCTACGACCGAGCGAAGATTTACGTCAAGGGTGGCGATGGAGGAAACGGGATAGTCGCATTCAGAAGGGAAAAATTCGTCCCATACGGCGGTCCCGCTGGCGGCAGCGGTGGCAAGGGCGGCGATGTCTACCTGGTGGTGGATGCAAACCTGAATACGCTCCTTCCCTTCAGGTATAAGGTACATTTCAAAGCAGAAAGGGGTGCCCACGGTAAAGGCAAGAACAAGACTGGCGCCAGCGGCAAAGATCTGGAAGTGATGGTGCCTCCCGGGACCCTTGTGTACGACGCGGAGACTGGCAAGCTTCTGGCCGATTTGACCAGGCCTGGCCAGCGTTTCCTGGTAGCCAGAGGAGGCCAGGGCGGCCGCGGCAATGCTGCTTTTGCCACTTCCACCCGGCAAGCCCCTCGGTTCGCCGAGAAAGGGGAACCAGGAGAGAAACGGTGGCTAATCTTGGAGCTGAAGCTCATAGCAGATGTGGGGATCGTCGGCGTGCCAAATGCAGGGAAATCAACGCTGCTGGCGAAAGTAACCGCTGCCAGACCTAAAATTGCCAGCTATCCTTTCACTACACTGGTGCCGCAGCTCGGCGTGGCGGTGGTGGACGGCAGGGATCTCCTGCTCGCGGACGTCCCTGGGCTGATCGAAGGCGCTCATCGGGGCATAGGATTGGGAGACCAGTTCTTGAACCACTTGGAGCGCACCAAAATCCTGATCCACATACTCGACGGCATTAGTCCCGACCCGGTTGGCGATTGGGAGGCGATAAACCAGGAACTAGAAATGTTCAAGCCTGCCCTTGCCAGGAAGCCGCAAGTGGTGGCATTCAACAAGATAGACCTGCCGGATGCGCGCGAGCGCACCTCCGAGGTCACGGAAGCATTACGGGAGCGGGGCGTGCAGGAGATATTCCCTATCTCTGCCCTGATGGGGGAAGGGGTACAGGAATTGATGCACAGGATCGCGGAAACCCTTTCCCAGGTACCCGAGGAGGTGCCTGAGGAAGAAGTTGCTGTCTTCCGGGCCGATGAGAACGAGAATGCATTCACCATCGAGCGGGAGGAAAATTGCTGGCGCGTCCGCGGCAGGCGAATAGAGAGGGTCGTCGCGATGACTAACTGGGATTACTACGAAGCCGCCATGCGTTTCCAGCGCATCCTGGAGGCAATGGGGATATCCCAGGCACTGGAGGATGCCGGCGTGCAGGAGAGCGACACAGTCTGCATAGGCGACGCAGAATTGGTGTGGGGCTGGGAACAGGGATAACCCAGCGCTCCAGGAGGTGAAAACTTGACCGGGAAAACCGAACTGATGGAACAGAAAGAACATCTGCTCGACAGGTTCCATTCCCACGAAGCTTTCGTGAGGTTGTGCAAAGTGGCAGGTGTGTACCGTGGCCCGGAATCACAGGAGGAGATGAAGGGACTGATCGTCCAGGAGGTGATGTGGGAATACCGCCAGCGCCTATCTCGCCTGAGGGAGGAAGCTGCTCTGGATAGAGGGCTCCAGTCACATCCGTCGACCCTCGCCGACGGAGAAGCACGGGGCTTCGGACTATCTGGGGAGATTGCTTTCGCCGAGGCAGTAGCCTCTGCTAACGAGACGGAAGTCGTCAAAGGGATAGACAGCGCCCTGGTGCAGGTGGAAACGGAGATGGCATACCCAGTGGTCAACACTCTGGGACAAGTAGTGGGGTATGTGGACATTGCCGGTCGCATCAAGGCTCGCGGCTCCTGGAATCCGGTGCGGTTCCTGGAGCTCGCAGACTTTGGGAATGGGACCCGCAGGCTAGGCGAAGCCTCCCCAGGCATGCGTCGCGTCTGGGAAGATGAGGTCAAGGCAGCCGTATGGGTCCAGGTAGAGATTCCATCGTTCTACGAGTTCCTGAAACATCTGAAAGGGTACCTGCACTACCTCAACTGGCATCAGGAGCTTCCTTACCGGGCAATAGTGATCTCTCCCGACAATCGGCACCGTGAAAGGTTTGCCAGGGAGAAAATCCCTTTCGTGACCCCGGAGGAGGTCTCGTTGGAATAGACCTCACAGCACCCTGGCATAGGATTTTTTGTTCATAGCCGTGGTTTGGTGTAAACTTCTCCACGTGGACTGTCCACCGAATTTCTCATCGGAAAGGGGTGTAGTATGCATGTACTGCTTTTGAAAGATGTGCCTAGTCTGGGGCATGAAGGCGACATCAAGAATGTCTCCGACGGGTACGCACGGAACTATTTGATTCCCCGGGGGCTGGCAAAGGTCGCCACCAAGGGCGTTATAGCGGAAGCAGAGCAAAGGCGGAAAGCCACCGAGAAGCGGCACAAGAAAGAACTGGAGACCGCGGAAGATCTGGCGGCGAGAATCGGCGAGGCCAGGCTGGAATTCAAGGCGAAAGCTGGGGAAACCGGCACTCTCTACGGATCCGTTACCAACGCAGACATCGCCGAAAAGCTGTCTGCGGCCTTGGGCCACGAGATAGACAAACGGAAAATCCTCCTGGATCGCCCCATAAGCGAGCTGGGGGACTACACCGTGCCTGTGAAGCTGGCAAGCAGCGTCATGGCAAATGTGGCGGTCTCCGTGCTCAGGGAAGAATAGCGGCAGGCGATGGGTAGCGTGCCAGCCGCATACGGAGGCGATGGATGGCATCCTCGCTCTTCGCCGCTGCGGGAAGAAATCGGGCAATTGTGGGGGCAATGTGGCATCGACACGGAATGGGGTGACCTCGTGTCGGTACTGCTGCACCGGCCTGGTCCGGAGATCGTCGCACAGAAAGATCCCAACGAGGTACAGATGCTGGCACCCGTGGACATGGAACGGGCGCGAGCACAGCACGATGCCCTGGCTGCAGCATACGCGAAGGAAGGAGTTATCGTCCACTATGTGGAACCGCCGGACCAGCCGCCGCCAAACCTGATGTTCGTGGCAGATCTCTTCTTCATGACCCCCGAAGGAGCTGTGCTTGGCCGACCGGCATCCTCGGTCCGGGCCGGGGAGGAGCGTCTTGTGGCCCGGAGGCTATCAGAGATGGGCGTGCCAATCCTGCGGAGCATTCGCGGTAGTGGGACTTTCGAGGGTGCCGATGCCGCCTGGATAGACCCGAAAACGGTGCTCCTGGCAACTGGTCTCAGGACAAACGATGAGGGTGCCGATCAGGTAGAATCCTTGCTCCGGGAGATGGGCGTGGATGTTATCCGCGTGGGGCTTCCGTTTGGCGCGATGCATCTGATGGGGACATTGCGGTTTGCTGACCGCGATCTGGCGATAGCCTGGCCTGGGCGAGTGCCGTATGCAGCGGTAAAAGCGCTACAGCAGCGCGGGCACCAGGTGTTTTTCTTGCCAGACGAGGCAGAAGCCACACGTGGGATGGCGCTTAATTTCGTAACCCTGGGGCCTCGCCGCATCCTGATGCCGGCAGGCAACCCGGTAACACAGGCGTTCTACGAGTCCGCAGGGATAGAGTGCCGGACGGTTCAAGTGGACGAGCTTTCGAAAGCCGCGGGTGGGATCGGGTGCCTCACAGGTATCCTGGAGCGAAAGGGATAAATGGATTTGCGATTTGGCGAGGCGATAAGGGCCCTCAAGTGGGGACCTTCAAAGCAAATCGAAAGCCCCAAGCCGTCCCGGGAACTTTCTCGACGCGTCTAAAGCGTCTGAAGTCTGATATGACTCATCGCTTGGAGTTGATGAACACCAAAGATGCTCCAGTGGAAAACCTGGGGGCTCTGAGGATTTGCTTCGAAATCCCTCAAACGGAACTCGTATTGACATTATATCATTCGTGAAGTAAAATACTAATTGAGGAGGGCTGGAGAGTGGGTAAGTTTTACTACGGTGGACAGGCCGTGATAGAAGGGGTAATGATGCGTGGCCAGAAGAAAGTGGCCGTTGCAGTCAGGTCTCCTGATGGGAAAATTGTCGTTCACCAGGAACCGCTGACAGGAGCGCTTTACACCCGTTCCTGGGGTAAATGGCCATTTGTCCGCGGTCTTGTCGTTCTGTGGGATGCCCTGGTGCTGGGTACCAGGGCGCTCATGTGGTCGGCAGACATAGCCGTGAAAGAGGATGACGATGAGGCTTCTTTCTCAAAGCCTGTTGCGTGGGGTTCCATCGTTCTGTCGCTGGCGCTGGCAACGGTGATTTTCTTCCTGCTTCCCTCAGCGGTGGCGAAATATATGGAAGGGCCGATCGGCCTGAGCCACCTGGCGAGCGCGATAGTGGAAGGCCTGATCCGGCTGGCACTTTTCGTGGGCTATCTAGTTGCTATCGGCATGATGTCAGATATCCGGCGCGTCTTTGCCTACCACGGAGCGGAGCATAAGACTATCAATGCCTACGAGGCAGGCGAACCTTTAATCCCTGAGGCTACAGCAAAATACTCGACAGCGCACACACGTTGTGGAACCACTTTTCTGCTGGATGTGTTGGTCATCTCAATAATTTTATTTGCCCCGCTCCAGTTCAATAGTATCGTCCTCAGGTTGCTTTCCAGGCTGGTGCTGGTGCCAGTGATAGCATCGCTGGCATACGAGGTCATTCGGTTCAGCACAGCACATCAGGACAATCGACTGATGTGGTGGGCGGTAATAAAGCCTGGCCTGATGCTCCAGTCTCTCACCACCAGGGAGCCAGACC
>WFSD01000086.1 GCA_015486235.1 Anaerolineae bacterium | reverse complement strand
GCTACCTGGGGCGTGATGCAGAGGTAAAGAAAGCCCGGGAGGCTTATGTATCGGCCCACCCACAACATGGCCTGAACTTCCAGTTACCCGAGGAGAACGTTGCGCTCAAACCATGGTACGGTGTTTTCCGGTGGTATTGGGACACGCTTTCTGGAAAATACTTCCAGCAGCACAAACCTGTCGGATTACAAACCAAAGCGGAGGGCCACGCAGTTAGGTTCCTGTACCTAGAGACTGCCATCGCTATGCTGCAGAGGCTGAGAGGCGATCCAGGGCCCACGGCCCCGCTCAGCGAAGCGTGGGAGAACATGACGACCCGAAGGATGTACGTTACCGGTGGCCTTGGTTCTCAACCGACCACCGAAGGATTCGGCAGGGACTACGAACTCGATCCCAGATATGCATACGCCGAGACATGTGCCGCTGTTGGTTCCATTTTCTGGAACTGGGAAATGATCCTGAGTACCGGGGATGCCCGATATGCAGACCTGCTAGAGTGGCAGCTTTACAACGCTGCCCTTGTTGGGGTTGGGGAGGATGGTGTTTCCTATTTCTACAACAATCCTCTCGCCAGCGATTGGTACTTAAGCCGGAAGTCATGGTACAGATGCCCGTGCTGTCCCTCTAACCTTTCTCGGATGCTGGCAGACATAGGAAAGTACATTTACGGATGGAATGAACGAAGTGTGTGGGTACACCAGTATATCAGCAATGAGACTGAGATCCCGAAAACAGGCAAAGTGCGCATTGTTTCGGGTCTCCCGTGGGAGGGGAACGTTACCATTGCCCTGTTGCTGAGTATGCCTCGGGAATTCACCCTGTACCTGCGCTTGCCGAGTTGGAGTGAAAAGGCTCAAGTGTCGGTCAATGGAAAGAACATAGTAGTAAACGGATCCCTCGCAGTGACTTCTGAGCCAACGGCCAGCGGATACGATCCGAGACCCAGTCGCTATTTCTCTCTGCGTCGCCATTGGGAGCCAGGAGACGTGATAAAGGTCTTGTTCCCCATGAACGTCCGCATGCGTTCTACGCACCCGCGTGTGAAGGCTACAAGAGGGAAAGTCGCCCTGACTCGAGGCCCGTTGGTGTATTCCCTGGAGTCTGTAGACAACCCAGGCATGGACCTCTTCAACATACGCCTCGACCCCGATAGTCCTCGGCCAGAATTTAGTTCGGAGTATTTTGGCGGGACCGTTGTCGTCCGGGCGCGAAGTGCAGGCGGAAGGCCGCTTACTTTCATCCCATATTTTCTCTGGGGAAACCGTGGCCTTTCTCAAATGACTGTTTACGTGAAGGTGTGATCCGCTGAACCACAACATTCTCGAGAGGTGAAAAATGAACAACGGTACATCGTCTGATAAGCTTTCCACTCGAATTTGGATTGCGCTGATTCTGCTTGGGTTTGCGGGACAACTGGCCTGGGGAGTGGAAAACCAGTACTTCAACACGTTCATGTACGACAAGATATCGCCTGACCCGCGTCCTATTTCGTGGATGGTTGCTGCCAGCGCCGTTACAGCGACGCTTACCACTATTCTCATGGGGGCTCTGTCTGATAGGACAAGGACCAGCTTGGGGAAACGCAAGCCGTTCATTTTGTTTGGCTACCTGGCGTGGGGGATAGCTACCGCAGCTTTCCCCTCTGCGGCGTTACTTCGGCCTGTGAGCCTTGCCATTTGGACAGCGATACTCTTTGATTGTGTGATGACGTTCTTTGGTTCCACTGCAAATGATTCGTCGCTCAATGCCTATGTCACGGACGTGACCACAGTGGAAAACCGAGGGCGGGTGGTGGGCGTGATGCAGACCCTCACTTGGGTTGCAGTTCTGGTCGTCTATGGAGCGTCGGGGCTCATCATCGATGCCTGGGGATACTTCATCTTTTTCTATCTCATCGGAGGGCTTGTTTTCGTCCTGGGGTTGATCGGTGGGATGTTGATAAAGGAGTCGCCGGATACCACGTCACCCCCTCCTTCGTATTGGGGTCAAATTGCCGATACTTTCCGGATCGAAAGTCTGAGGGCCAACAAGGACTTTTTCCTGTTGCTTTTCACCCTCACCCTCTACGGGATCGCCGAGCAAATTTTCTTCCCGTATATCATCATCTACCTGAACCACTACCTGAAACTTCCAACCACCCAGGCTTCGTTGATAATTTTCTTTAGCATACTGTTTGGCGGGATTGCCCTGGCCTATCCCTTTGGGCTTCTGGCAGATCTTATCGGGCGCAAGAAACTGGCCATTGGTGCCATTTTTCTGAAAATGATAGGGTTGGTGCTCTTTTCGCTCGCGGCGACAGTACTGCCCATTACGGTGACAGGGATCTTGTGGCTGGCTGGGATGTCAGCGTGGCTGATCAGCACAGGAACATGGACTAAAGATCTCTACCCGGAAGAAAAGCGAGGCCAATTTGCAGGATATTTCATACTGTTCACTGTGGCATTCACGATGGTGCCGGGACCGCTCATTGGAGGATGGATTGCCAGTACTTATGGAATCCCTACTGTCATCAATGGACAGGCAGGCGTTATCCCGACGCCACTCATTTTCCGCGTCGCAGGCCTGGCCACGCTGGTTGCGCTCTTGCCAATGTTTTTCGTGAAAGAAACCCGCGAGGTCAAGCCATGAACTGGAGTGTTGTCCCCGGGCACATCGTGACCCGATGGGCAGCGGAGGTATCACCTGATGACGTCTGGCCTTCATATCCTCGGCCTCAGATGGTAAGGCGACGTTGGATTAGCCTCAATGGCCTGTGGCGTTACGGAATTACTCCCAAAAGCGGAAACTCGCCTCGATTTCAGGGAGATATTCTGGTGCCATTTCCCCTCGGATCGGCATTGAGCGGGGTCAATCAGCCTCTGTTGCCTGACCAGAAGCTCTGGTACCAGAGGGTTTTTTCTATTCCAGCGGACTGGTCTGGCGAACGTGTTTTGCTCCATTTTGGCGCTGTGGATTGGGAGACTACGGTTTGGGTAAACGAGCATTTGGTTGGCACTCACAGGGGAGGGTTTCTGCCCTTTGACTTTGACATAAGTGAGTACCTGCGTCCTGGTGAGAATGAGCTGCTTGTGTCTGTTTGGGATCCGACCGATACCCACTGGCAAGCACGGGGGAAACAGACGCTTCATCCCAAAGGCATCTGGTACACCGCAGTCTCCGGCATCTGGCAAACCGTGTGGTTGGAACCTGTGAATCTGTCGCACATCCGGCGGCTGAAGCTGACTCCAGATGTAGATACTCACACACTGGCAGTAGAGGTGCTGTTGAGCGGAGAGGAAGGGGGCGAAGAAATCGAGGTGAGCATTTGGGACGGGGCCCGTATGGTGATGAAAGGAAGCGGGCAACCGGGCGCTATCATCCTCCTGCACCTGCCGGAATCGCACCTCTGGTCTCCCGATGATCCGTACGTCTATCACCTGCGGGTAGAAGTTCACCAACGTGGACGCGTTTTAGATGAGGTGATGAGTTACTTTGGCATGCGCAAATTCAGTATGATGCGCGATAGGAAGGGACGTCTGAGAATGGCCCTGAACGACCGGCCATTGTTTCAATACGGCCCTCTGGACCAGGGATACTGGCCTGACGGTCTTTACACTCCACCGAACGAGGCCGCCATGCGCGCGGATATAGATTTCGTGAAATCTGTCGGCTGCAACATGTTACGGAAGCATGTCAAAGTGGAGCCGGACCAGTTCTATGCCTATTGTGACCGCAAAGGAATAATCGTTTGGCAGGACATGCCTAACGGTGCCAAGCCGGTCGGAGATTTACTTTCTGCGCTGACGACATGGCTGGGTAAGTGGCCGCGACGGGATACAAGGAACTACTGGAAAGCGGGCAGGCAGGCCGCGCAATCCCGTATTGAGTTTCGGCAGGAGTTGCAGGACATGGTTGATCACTTGCACAACTTTGTTTCAATAGGCATGTGGGTCCCTTTCAACGAAGGATGGGGACAATTCGATGCTAATGCTATCGCCAACTGGCTGAAGTTATATGATCCCACGCGACCAGTGGACCATGCATCCGGGTGGTTCGACCAGGGGGGCGGCGACTTCCGGAGCGTCCACTCTTACGTTAAACGGCTACATCCGGAGTATCCGGACGAACGACGGGGTGTCATACTTTCGGAGTTCGGCGGGTACGGCTTGAAAATCTCTGGACACGCATGGAACCCCGCGAAGCAGTTCGGTTACGGGAAGCGCAAGTCACGGGATGATCTAACAGAGGCATACGAAGAGTTGCTGGAACGCCAACTATCAGCCTGGGTAGCTGCTGGGCTCTCGGGAGCAGTCTACACGCAGCTCACAGACGTCGAGACTGAAACAAATGGGTGGATGACCTATGACCGCGAGGTAAAGAAAATGCATGCGGACAGGCTCCGAGCCACAAATAGACAGCTACTGGCCACCTCCGTGACTCAGGAGTAACAACAAGCATTCTTGGTCGCTCTTGTCTGACGTGCAGGTGGGCCGTGAAACAGAGGATTGCCAGAACCAACCCTGTGGAAGAGTCTCCGTCCATCCGGTGGGACAGGAACAGCAGGAAGCCAAAGGCTCTGTCTGAGCAGGATGTGAGGAAGCTTCTCCGTGCGGTCCATGCAGAGGGTAACCTGAGGGACATTGCCATGGTGGTGGAAGTACTGCTGGGGACTGGCGTGCGGGTGTCGG
>WFSD01000085.1 GCA_015486235.1 Anaerolineae bacterium | reverse complement strand
TCATCGCGGCAGACAACGCGAATCATCCACGACCACCAGGTCTCCGGATTCGTAGGTCGTCACGAAAATTCGGTGATCCTGTACCGTTATCCCATCACCACCATAATCTGGCCCCACAGCGGGCAAAGGGATCACAGTCCACGGGGTCTCGCCATCGGTACCTGGCCTGAAAACATACAGTGCATTCTCCTCCGCGCTCAACACGTACAGATGTCCCTGGCCTGGGTCGACAGCAAGTGCATACGGATGGAACGAGAGATGCAAAGTCTGCAGGACTACCCCACTGTCCCCGTCTAGAATCACCACCTCTTTGGCATACTTGAGGCCCACATACACCAGATTGTGCAAACTGTCGTAGGCAATCCCAAACGGGCCCTGTCCCACAACCCATGTGGCAACCACGTTCCCATCAGAGTCCAGCTCTACCACCGAGGAAATCCCGATGGCAGTCACGTAAGCCTTCCCGTCTCCAGCAGCGACTAAAGAGGGCCTGGCACCCGACGGCAGAGACGCGTCACGAACCAAAGCCAGGCCATCCGCATCTATGGTGGAAACCGTGTCACTCCCGAAATTCGCCACATACACCCTGTTCCCGCAGGCTGCTACGCCGAAAGGCAACAATCCAACCGGGAGACTTCCGGCCCACTTCACGGGGGATCCGCTGAAGATAGAAACGCTGGCGCTGTTCCTGTGGGCCATGAATATCCGATTGGCCGAGACGGCAACACCATTGGAACCCAGACCGCTACCTGATACAGTGTCGGTCAACGCGCCACCGGCGAGATCCACCACTGCCAGCGCCGAAGCATCGGACATGCCCACATACGCCGTCTCCCCATCCACGGCAACTCCTTTCGGATGAGCACCCACATGCACCACCTGCTGAATCCGCGGCAGGCAGGGAATCAGTGTTGGCGTCGGAGTTGGCAGTGGTTGCTCGCTAAGCACAAGGGGCATGTAAAATGCCACAGAGATGGGGGTAGCGGTTGGAGCAACTGCGGGCGTCTGCGTGGCAGTGGGGCTGAGTGTCGCTGTGGCGGTAGGCGTTACCGTCGCCGTGGGCGTGGCAGCGGGTGTAGAGGTTGGGAGACTACGTGCCAGGACGGACACATCGTACGAAAAATCGCACCCCCCGTAGCCGAAAATGTCTTTGACAAGGAGGAAATACGTGCCGGTGCGTGCCACGCTATCGGAGTAGATGCAGGAAGGCCCTATCTCATCCCCGCAATCATCATTGGCTGCCAGGAGAGGAGCGTTGGCATCGGTTAGCACTCGATCATCGTAGAGATAAATCACTGTATCGACCGAATCGGCGAGGTTGAAAGTGGTGATGCTCAGCACCTCGCCAGCTTGCACGGTGAAGGAGACCCAGTCCCTGTCCGCAGGTTCCCCTCCAGATGCTCCGTGGTCCAGAGTGTGGGTTTGCGGCATGCCGTCGGTAGCAATCTCGTGTGCTTCGGCAGGCAAATCATCCGGTTCGTACTGATCAGCGCAAGGGGTGGGCGTGACATCCACAGCGCTCCCCATAGAAACCTGGGGAAAGATCGTCACGAAAGCTATACCCAGGAACAAAGCCATTGCCAGCGCCAAAGAAGACATTCCCCACGTTCGTTTCCAGAAACCGGTATTGTTCATAAGCGTCCATCCTGGTCAGGATAAGGGGCAATACAATTTCCTTCCCCAAAAATGCATCGATTAGCAACCCAACGGAAGCCTCGTGCCTAACAAGGATGACGATGCCGGGTACGAGTAGTTACGTCATACGACGGCCGAGGCACGGGTGAGCCACTGCTTCACCCGATCGGGAGGGCGGGCGATGGCAGCCCTCCACCAGATTTCATCCGACGCCCGTACCCCCACCCCTCCCAACTCGCTCAGGACACGCCCGAATCAATTGGTGGCGCTCAAAAGCAGTGGGATGACTTTCGGCGGGAATCGTAGGGCGAGCCGAGAGGAGGTTGCGAAGTCGAAATCAGCGAATCGGCGGACTTCGCCCATTCGCTCGTTCGCTGATGTGGGCTCTCAGTCCGCTCTACAGGGTCACATGGCCCTTTCTCCGTTCGGGAAGTGCGAACGCTCACAAGCGGCCACTGCCGGCCCCTCCCTCGCCGTCACCGGTGCCGTAGGGACGACCTGCAGGTCGCCCCGCCAGGGGAGAGGGAGGGATTGAGGTGGGTGAGGGCCAAGAGCCGCTTCCATTCCACCAATTTTGAGCGCTACCAATCAATTTGCCTGCGCCAGCCATGATTGCACGAAGGCAAGGATCTCCTCCCGCACACTTTCCCTTGCCCAGAACCAATGGATAGACGGATCGTCGAGGCGGAACCATGTGTACTGCTGCCGGATGAGCCGGTGGGTGTGATGCTTGATGGCCTGAACTGCCTCCTCCAAATCAACTTCCCCCTGGAGGTATTCCACGATTTCCCTGTAGCCGAGGGCGGACATGGAGGGCAAGCCCGGCGAATAACCCATCTCCAGCAGGGACTGCACCTCCTCCACCAGGCCGGCGCCGATCATTCCGTCCACGCGCGCATCCACGCGCGCGTAAAGCTCGTCCCTGGGGAGGGTAAGGCCAATCTGGAGGATACGGTATGGCAAAGGGGCGCGGCGCCGGCTTTCAGAAAACCTGCGACCGCTAATCAGGATGACTTCCAGGGCCCTGACAGTACGGCGCAGATTGCGTGGGTCTATGCGCCTTGCAGCTTCCGGATCCAGCGACTTCAGGCGCTGGTAAAGTCCTCCTGCTCCAATCCGGCCTGCAACGCGGTACAGCGCATCGCGCAATGCCTGGTTCGGTGGCACCTCTGGCGCCTGCCACCCCTCCACGATCGATCGGACGTACTGCCCTGTCCCGCCGACCAGAGCGGGCAACAGCCCACGCCGGAGGATGCCCTCTATCGCCGCGTATGCCATCTGCTGAAATTCTGCCAGTGAGATAGGCCTGTCCGGAGCGGTGACATCCACCAGGTGATGCCTCACCACGGCCATCTCCTCAGGAGTCGGCTTGGCGGTGCCGATGTCCATCCACCGGTACACCTGCCTGGAATCCGCCGACACCACTTCCATCGGGATGTGCCGGGCCAGGTATACTGCCAGGGCGGTTTTCCCAACGCCAGTGGGGCCCACAATGACCAGAAGAGAGGGCCTGGTCGTCACTGAGCTCCCCATTCGCGGAACAGCGGTTCCAGGTTCTTCCCGCTGACTTCCTCAGCCACGTGGAGGAAATCCTGCGGTGTGGCTATGCGGTAACGATATCGGCGGAAATACGTCCGGAGGATGGCGAAAAACGTGTCATCGCCGACTTGCCGGCGCAGCGTGTGGAAGAAAATCGCCCCTTTGCCGTAAACTATGGCTCCGTAGGTGGTCTGGGAGTAACCGGACACAGGCAGCCCGATGGGCATATCCATCATATCGGCAGCACGCTTGTAGGTATCCTGGAAAAACACTTTGAAAACCCTGCCAGCATATCGGTTGCCATGGATGTCTTGGGTGTAGATATAAGCGGAATAATTGGTCAGAGCTTCGTCAAGCCAGGGATGGTTGACCTGATCGCTCCCCACAAGGCTGTACCACCACTGGTGACCAACCTCGTGGGCAGTGGCAAACTCCAGAAACCCTCCAATTTCCTGATAGAACTGGTCGCTGATTGCCACCATTCCGGGATACTCGACGCCGCCGGCAGTGGTTCCTGTTTCCACGACATCGAGCTCGTTGAACGGGTATGGCCCGAACTGGCGGCAGTAGTCTGCCAGGGCATCCGCAGCATACCGCAATACCCTCTTTCCGCCACCTCTATCTCCTGTCAGATAGTAGCTGGTCACCATGACATCGTTCACATCCTCGCTGGCAGTGTGGAAATCACGGCTCAGTACCAGGTTGATATCCCGCATTGGGCCGCTGGCGATATCCCAGCTCTCGACACCGTCGGAGGAGACGATATCTCTCAGAATCTTCCCGCTGGTCGTCAGAACGAGCCCTGGAGCGGTGGTGCGAAGGCGGACGTAGTAGAAACTGGTGTCGGAATATGTCAGATCGCCATAGGATGGAGCGAGTTCCGTGTGCCAGCCCTTGTCGTCATAGGCAGGGATCATAGGGTAGAAATGGGCCAGGCTGAGGACGTTGTCCTTGTAGGCAAAAATGCTGTAGTTTCCACCGCCGTGTTGCGGAATGGAGACAGAGAAGTCGAGGGTAAAAATCACAGAATCCCCTGGTGCAAGCGGGTGGGCCAATGGTACTTTCAGAGCGGTGTCCTCCTGCTCGAGGGAAAATGCCGCATTCTCCCCGCCGACTTGCACCCTTTTCACGACACTCTTGCTGTCCTGCCAGCCGGGGCAGTTGGGGAACAGACGGAAATAAACCTCGCTCAAGGAGACCCCTTCGTTGTTGGTATAACGCACCCATTCCCTACCGCCGATCCTCACGGGCCAATCCAGCGTCAGGACGAGCTGGTAGTGGGTCGGGCGGAGGTTTTGCTCCACCCATTCCACGTCGCCTTCGTGTCCCTGCAACATTGCTCTCTTGTACGGCGACAGGTCGTCCCACGCCAGCGGAGGCTTCGCGGCTGCGGGGGTGGGCGTGGGCACGGGGCTGAGGGAATGGGACGTCAGCGCAGCAGGCGATGCGGGCTTTGCGCATCCAGCCAGCAACGAGAGGAGGACGATCAGCAGGAAGAGCTTTTTCATCGTCCCAGCACCCATTTATCGTAGAGTGGCTTTGGGTCGTAGCCGGTGCTATCCGCGATGGCTTTCAACAGGCCGGAGGGGGTGGCAATTTTCCACCGATAACGATCCAGGTACGCTCTGAGAGCGCGGTCGTACTTCCCTGGCCCTAACTTTTCCCGCAGGGCATGGAAGAAAAGCGCCCCCTTGGCGTAAGCCAGAGTCTCGTAGTTTGCCCTGGTGTAGGCCGTGGTGGGCTGCTCCAGCGTTGCATCCAGGCCCCGGCTTTTCAGATTCTCGTAGGGTGCCATCCAGCGGCGGCGCACAAGCCTTTCCGCGGCCGCCTTCCCATAGATTGCCTCGTAGTAAAGGACGGTGTTGAATTCTGTGAGGCCCTCATCGAGCCATGGATGATTTATCTGGTCGTTTCCAACCATGTTGTACCACCACTGATGGCCTATCTCGTGGACCGTGAGAAATTCCAGGCCGGATCTGTACCCCCTGTAAAGGCCGATGCCCATGGCGTTCATCCCGGGGTATTCCATTCCGTGGAACGTGAGAGGTGCCTCCACGATGCTATAATGCCGGAACGGATAAGGCACGAGGTGGTCACTGTAGACCCTCAAAACTGCAGCGGCGTAACCAGCCAGGCGGCTCCCGACCGATTCGTCCTCCGGCAGAAAATACGACGTGACCTCTGTGCCATAGGCTTCCTCAGTAGCGGTGATGAAGTGAGGACTCATGATGAGGGTGAACTCTCGCGATGGCCCGCTAACCCAGCGCCAGGTTGCCGAAGGGCCGGATACCGTCCTGGTGATCTCGGCCCCACCGGTAGCAACGACCATATCGGCTGGGAGCGTGGCGGTGACCTGGTAAAGGGAGGACTCGCTGAAAAGCACGTCTCCCCAATTGGCGGGCATATCCAGATGCCATTGAGGGTCCCCCTCTGTGTTTGGCTCTGGCACCGCAAGCATTGGATATGCCTCGGGTAACATCGTGATGTCCTGGCTCTCACCGAACTCTGTGTAACCTGGGCGGTTCTGCGGCCAGCGCAGAGTGTAGGAAAAATAGACGGACACCCGTTTCCCCGACGGCAACGGAGCCGCCAGGGGCACGCGCAGAGCCGACCTGTCGGCCTCGTAAACGGCAATTACTGGATTGCCGTCCACCTCCGTGTCGAGGACGTTCAGGCTCCCGCCGTATCGCTTCAGATTTGGGTAAAGCCGAAAATAGAGAGAATGCCACTCGCCTGGCGCGCTATGCTGATAGGTTACCAGTGCCTTGCCCTGGAGCCAGCCCTGATCCGGAGATATATTCAAGGTGACGTCGTATCGAGGCATGTACGCCAGGCCAGCAAGCTCTGCTTCGAAAGCGGGTTTCATTGCCGGCGCATAGGCCGCAAGTGGGGATTTTCTCTCATGGCTGCAGCCTGTCAACACGAGGAGCAAAAATGACAATGCAAGGAATAATTTCTTTAGTGTCATCATCTGTGTATCTCTCTTTTCGCCCATCGCAACGTTGAAAGGGCATCACCAATCAAAGCAACCTCGAGAACACTAGATTTCAACCTGCTGGGTAAACGCATCACGACGAGACTGCCGCATGGCGCTCCAAGAGCATACCGTCCGCCCCAAACAATTGCTCCTCGCATGTTTAGAGTTCAGCGGCCAAAAGGTGCTACTTCGGAAAATTATAACATCGGCAGAAAAGTGGGGCAAACTCCGAACAGCAGGGATTTTCGCAGCAAATTCTGGGGCCCCCAGAATCCCTCATGAGATATCTCCAGCATCCATCAACCCCAAGCGATGGGGCGCACCATGCTTCGGGCACGTCGAAAAAGCTCCAGAGGCGGCATGGTCTTCGAAGCAAATCGAAGGCACAGTGAGGCAAAGGACCACCTTCGTGGAGCATGCCTGAGCACCGAAGGCACACAATCAAAGCGGGCAGCAGTTAGCCTGCAGCGGGCTCTGCCGGAGACCCGCCTACCAGCACGCCCGTCGAACAAAAACGGGGGCGACCCGAAGCCGTCCCCGCTTTGCAGGCTCGATGTGATATGTCGTTACTTGATTTCTACAGTAGCTCCAGCTTCCTCCAGCCTGGCCTTTGCAGCCTCCGCCTGATCCTTGGGCACAGCCTGCAGTATCGGCGTGGGTGCGCTCTCTACAAGTTCTTTTGCCTCTTTCAGGCCAAGGCCAGCCACCAATTCGCGTGCTGCCTTGATGACCTGGATTTTCTTGGCACCAATGCTGGTGAGAACCACATCGAACTCGGTCTTCTCCTCTGCCTGCGCCTCGGCACCAGCAGCCCCCGGCGCGCCCGCAGGAACCATCACTGGGGCGGCAGCACTCACGCCGAATTTCTCTTCGAGGGCCTCGACGAGCTCGGAAAGTTCCAAAACGCTCATGTTCTCAATGGCTTCGATAATCTCTTCTTTAGTCATTCTCAGGAAACCTCCTATCTGTTTTTCAGGCGGATGCGCCGGTTTCTTTCAACTGATCCACGCGTCCGTTCAGTACGTTGACCAGCCCGCGGATCGGGCCAACGAGCACGTTGACCAAGCCACTGATCGGGGCTTGCATCCGGGACACCACCATAGCGAGAAGCTCTTGCCTGCTGGGCAGCTTCGCCAACGTCTCGATCTCCCCCTCGTTCATCAACTGCTGGCCCAGCATGCCCCCACGGACCTGCAGGATGTTGGTCTCCCTGGCGAAATCCACGAGCACTTTTGCTGCAGCAACCGGGTCTCCAAAGACATAGGTCACGCCCACGGGACCTACGAGAAAATCTTGAGACACTGGCAAACCCGCCTGCTGTAGCGCCAGCTTGAACAGGGTGTTCTTCACGACCTGGAATTTTGCATCTTTCTCGCGCAACTGACTTCTCAAACGCGTCAGTTCCTGGTGCGTCAGGCCACGGTAGTCGGCCATGATTATGGCCTGCGACTTCTGGGTGCTTTCCAGGTAATCCTGGACTATCATTTCCTTCTGCGCACGGGTAATTGCCAAGCGAAATCACCTCCTTTCATCATGATGAAACAACAGACTTGCGCGGACTCGCGCACAAGCCACAGAACGAAAGAGCCTCCGGGCTCTGACCGCAGGCCCAAAGGCTCTTTTCTCCATCGT
This sequence comes from Anaerolineae bacterium, assembly GCA_015486235.1. Taxonomy (GTDB): domain Bacteria; phylum Chloroflexota; class Anaerolineae; order S016-19; family S016-19; genus S016-19. Next base: position 2,865 of record WFSD01000085.1, on the reverse strand, counting down.
GAAACATCGTGCCCCAAAAAGGAGCGCTCCAGATTCACGCCTCGGCAGGGAATTGAGCCCTCACAGGCACCTGCGGTCTACGGCGTCAGACCCGTATTCAGTTGTCCTTTCCTGGCGCATTAGCTGCGCACCATAGCGACTGCCTGAGGTATATCTATCTTGATGCCAGGCCCCATAGTAGGCGCCAGGGTAATCCGCTTGATGTACTGGCCTTTCGCCCCACTGGGCCTTGCCTTCAAGATGGCGTCCAGCACTGCCGACAGATTTTCCAGCAGCGCCTCCTCAGAGAAAGATGCCTTGCCAATGAGCGTGTGGACATTGGCGGTACGATCTAAGCGGTATTCGACGCGCCCTTGCCGTGCCTCCTTGATCGCCTGCGGCAGAGCGTCTGGCTGCACGACAGTATGGGCTTTCGGACTGGGCATCAGCCCGCGAGGCCCCAGGATACGCCCCAACCGACCGACCCTGCCCATCATCTGGGGGACAGCGAACGCTACATCGAACTCCAGCCAGCCGTCCTGGATCTTCTTGACGATCTCGTCACTGCCAACGTAATCGGCTCCAGCCTCCTCGGCGATCTTTGCCGCCTCACCTTCTGCGAAAACGAGAATCCTGATCTTCTTGCCAGTGCCATGGGGTAACAGGACGACACCCCTGATCTGCTGATCCGCTTTGCGAGGATCCAACCCCATCCTCAAGTGTGCCTCAACGGTGGCGTCGAAATTCGCGTAGGCAACCTCCTTCGCCAGTTTGACCGCCTCCTCTGGCGAATAATAATGCATCCGATCTATTTTCCCTGCCGCTTCCAGGTACTTCTTTCCTCTTCTTGGCATGTCTCCAAAGACCTCCCAATGGTGTTAGCGGACTTACGTCCTCCCATAAAGGCAGGCGTTAATCCACAACCGTGATACCCATGCTCCGTGCAGACCCCTCGATGATTCTCATCGCTGCCTCGATATTGTTGGCATTGAGGTCTTTCATCTTGAGCTCGGCGATTTCCTTCAACTGCTGTCTGGTAATCTTCCCGACTTTATCGCGGTTCGGTTCAGACGAGCCTTTCTCCACTCCAGCGGCTTTCTTCAGCAATTCTGAAGCCGGGGGAGTCTTCAGCACGTACGTAAAGCTCTGGTCCTGGTAGACCGTAATGGCGACGGGAACGATAGTGCCCGCCATGTTGGCTGTCTTTGCGTTGTAATCTTTGCAAAAGGCCATGATATTAACGCCATGCTGACCCAAAGCTGGGCCCACAGGCGGCGCAGGCGTCGCTTTTCCGGCCGGTAGTTGCAATTTGATGATAGCTTTGACTTTCTTCGACATGTGGGAAACTCCTTCCTATGCCATTTTAAGGGCCTCAGGTCCGCTCCAACTGCAGCAGTTCCACTTCGACAGGGGTCTCACGCCCGAAGAACGAGACCCTCACCCGCGCCTTGCCCTTGTCGGCGTATATCTCGTCCACCGTTCCCGTGAACTCCGCGAACGGCCCTTCCGTAATCCTGACTTTGTCCCCAATTCTGATGTTGACCTTGAAGACCGGCTCTTCCGATTCGAGCCGCTTCATGATGCGGTCCACCTCGTCCTGACCGAGAGGTGTTGGCTTGTTGCCCATTCCCACGAAGCCGGTGACTCCGGGGGTATTTCTGACCACATACCAGGATTCCTCGTCCAGAATCATTTCCACCAGGATGTATCCGGGGAAGATGCGGCGCTCTACGACTTTTTTCTGGCCATTCTTGAACTCGATAGCCTCTTCTGTGGGGACTATAATCTTGAAAATCTTATCCTTCACCCCCATGGACTCCACCCGATGCTCCAGGTTTTTCTTCACTTTTTGCTCGTACCCAGAGTAACTGTGGATTACATACCATTTGCGCCGCGGGTCTTTCTCTTCCTGTTTTCCTTCGGTCCCGGTTGGTGTCTCTTCGATGGGCTTCTCAGGCGCGAGCACAGCATCCTCGCTCTCTCCGAGGGGAGGGGTATCCTCCAACTCGACCTGCTCCAGCTCTTTTTCACGCGCCTGATCGTCAGCCATTTCCGCCTCTGTCAAACCAGCAAAGCAACTATCTTGGAGAAGATATAGTCCAGCACACCCAGAAAAGCCGCCATGCCGATAGTCACGACGAGCACAACGATCGTCAGATTGATAGTCTCGTCTTTCGTGGGCCATGTGACTTTTCGCAGTTCAGCCCTCGTCTCCTTGAGGTACTGAATTATCGGATTAGTCTTCTTGCTCCTCGTTGTTTTTTTGCTATCTGATCTTTTTGCCATAAATCAAACCCCTCCCATACGGTTCAAGACACCGACCCAGAACATTCCGAATCGGTGTCTTGAAGCCGAAAGGCAGGCGAGGCAGGACTCGAACCCGCAACCTACGGTTTTGGAGACCGTTGCTCTACCAATTGAGCTACTCGCCTTCGCCAGCCCGGCACCGCCGGGCCGAGATCACTTCACTTCCCTGTGCAGGGTGTGTCGACGGCACTTGGGGCAGTACTTCATAAGTTCGAGACGCCCCGAATCGTTACGCCGGTTCTTCTCCGTAAGGTAATTCTGCTCTTTACATTCGGTACATGCCAGGGTTATCAAGACCCTGGCGCCTTTCTTCTTAGCCACGCTATCCTCCGGAAATAAGGCGGCAGGTCCGCCCCGATCCTCATCGGCACACCCACCATCCTAGTTTTTCTCACTCGATGATCTTGGTGATGACGCCTGCGCCAACCGTGTGTCCACCCTCACGAATTGCAAAACGCTGCCCTTCTTCCAATGCCACCGGCGCTATCAGCTTCACTTTCAGATTCACATTGTCACCAGGCATCACCATCTCCACTCCCTCAGGCAACAATATCTCCCCAGTCACATCCATCGTCCGTA
>WFSD01000084.1 GCA_015486235.1 Anaerolineae bacterium | reverse complement strand
CTGGAGCAGACGCTATGGACTTGATTCGTTCGCAGGTGGACAGGCTCGTACAACGGCTCAAGCACAATCCTGAATACCGGATAGACCCGGCCATCCCCACGCGCTCACTGCTGGCGATACTTTTCTCCCGCGGGATGAGCCTACTCCGGGGACTGACGTGGTATCCGCGGCTGGGGAGCGTGGAAGGCCCGTTCTTCGTCGGGCACAGAGTCAGGATACGACACCCGTACCTGGTTCGCGTAGGCCGGAGTGTGACCCTGGACGACGACATCTACATCGACGCCCTCTCCAGGGAGGGAGTCACCCTGGGGGACAACGTCTCCATCGGGCGCTTCACCATCATCGAGACCACGGGAATCCTGACGAACCTGGGCACAGGATTCGAGATTGGGGCGAATTCCAATCTGGGGGACTTCAATTTCGTCGGAGCCAGCGGCGGCGTCACGATCGGCGAGAACGTGCTGATAGGGCAGAAAGTTAGCTTCCACAGCGAAAACCACAATTTCTCCCGCACCGATGTGCCGATCAAGGCACAGGGCACGACCCGCGCGGGCATCGTGGTAGAGGACGATTGCTGGCTTGGCGCGGGAGCCATCATCCTGTCAGGGGTGCGCGTGGGCCGGGGCTCGGTGGTGGCCGCAGGGAGCGTCGTCACAAAAGACCTACCGCCATACAGTGTGGCAGCCGGGGTGCCAGCGCGCGTCATCAAACGGAGGGACAGAAAGTGACTTCCACGCGAGGCATCCGGTCGGGCGCGGCGTTGCCAATTTTGATCCTCCTCGGCACAGCTATCGGCGTGCTGACGATCCTGCTGCCGTGGCCCTACCCCATTGTGCTCCTGGCACTCCTGCTGGCGGGCCTATCCCTCTACCTGCTCGACCTTTTGTGGCCCCAATCTGCCATTTTGCTGATGCTGGTTGGGGTGTACACGAATCATTACCGCTGGGACGTGAAGTCCGTCTCCATTCGGACAGAGCAGATGATAGCAATGCTGCTGGCAGCGTGGTTGGTCGTGAGACTGGTCCGCGACCGTCACCTGCCCAGGTTCACCATAGCGAGCGCCATGGCCGTTGGGTGGCTGGTGGTCAACTTCGCTGCTTCCCTCGTCCACTCCCCAGCCGCCACCGAATGTCTCAAGAACAGCGTCCGGCTGAGCGTGATGGTGCTGATCTACATCCTGGTCATTAACCTCATCGAATCGAGGAAGGAATGGCTCTTCACCCTCCGGCTCTACCTCTGGCTGGGAATCATGGAGGCGGCCTTCGGCATCCTCGCATTGGCCCTTTACATGGGTATGCACGTCCGAATAGGCGTGCAGCTCAAGTGGTACCAGGTAGCTCCGATCCCCTACGGAACCATGGAAGTCGGCGACATCTTCGGCGGGCAGATGGCTGCACTCTGGGTGATGTTCTTGATGCTGTTCCTCCAGGGACGCCTGCGAGACCGGAGCAGACCTTTTCTGACCCTGGGGCTCGTCACCACCGGAATCGCACTGGTGCTGAGCCTGGCGAGGACGGCATGGCTCGTGGCCATAGCAGGTACCCTGGTCGTGCTGCTGGCCTACCACCCGGATGCGAAAACGAGGGTGCGGCAGGCAATGCGCTACCTGATATACCTTCCAGTGGCACTGTTAGCGCTGATCCTGGTAATCCAGGTGCTGCCGCCCTCGATCCCCTTCGTGGCGCGCCTGCATACTTTCGGCAAGATCACCGAGGATTCGACAGTACAATGGCGGCTGGTCAGCATCCGGATGGCTCTGGACGATTGGAGCAAAAGCCCATGGATTGGCTGGGGGCCGGGGTCTTTCTTCCCGATGCACGGCTATATTTACTGGAGTCCGGCATGGGTGTCGGTCCAGCTGATATCGCTGCTCCAATCCGTGGGAGTCTTTGGCCTGACGTTTTACTTGCTCTTCATGGGCGGCGTCCTGGTGACGGCTATCGGGGCTCTGAAAAGGATCGGAGAAAGGCATTGGCGGATTTTGCTGCTGACAGCGGTGTTCGGCCTGCTCGCTCTCTGGGCCGATTCCCAGGCATCCGACGCTACATGGCTGGGAATGCTATGGTTCACTGCAGGGATGGTGGAATCCGGGGGATGGGCACTTGTATCCCGCCGCCGCTCTTCTTGACCAAGAGGTATCTTTTGTGGTAGGTTATGAGCAAAGGTAAAAACGACGCAGAAGGATCACAGGAGGCTGACATGACGACTGCGTTAAGGTTCCCCCAGGGCTTCCGCTGGGGCACGGCGGTCAGTTCCCACCAGGTGGAGGGAAACAACACGAACAACCAGTGGTGGGCATGGGAGAACGTGCCCGGCCACATCTGGCATGGTGACAAGTCGGGCATTGCCTGTAACTGGTGGAAACAGGCAGAGCGAGACTTCGACCTTGCTGCCCAGCTGAACCAAAACTCCCTGCGCCTCTCCCTGGAGTGGAGCAGAATCGAGCCGGAAGAAGGGTTTTTCGACCAGAGTGCCCTCCGGCGCTACAGGCGGATGCTCGAAGAGCTTCACTCCCGCGGCATTGAGCCAATGGTCACGCTCCACCATTTCACCAATCCGCTCTGGCTGGAAGTCAAGGGCGGGTGGGAAAACCCGGATACCGTGAAGAAGTTCCGTCAATATGTGGTGCGCGTGGTCGAGTATCTGGGAGACCTGGTACCTATGTGGTGCACGGTTAACGAGCCCGGCACCTACGCCCTCGAGGGATATCTGACAGGCCTTTTCCCGCCGGGGAAGAAAAGCTTCTCACGTGCGTTCCGTGTGTTGGCAAATCTGCTCAAAGCCCACGGGGAGGCATACCGTGCTATCCACATGCTTGATGGCAAAGCTCGTGTCGGACTGGTGAAAAACCTGCGACCCCTGGCCCCGCAAGACCCCTCCTCTCCCACGGACGTCAGGCTGGCCCACCTGTTCAGCTATCTTTTCAACGATCTAGGGCTGCGGCCAGCAGTGGATGGATGGCTGCGATTCCCTCTCAGTTTCAGGCCTGCCCCCTTCGGCCCTCTGATAGACAGCCTGGACTTTGTCGGCGTCAACTACTACTCACCCACAACTGTGGGGTTCAGCCCTAAAGCGTACAGGATGCTCTTCATGAAGTGGGGAGTGCCGGAGGGCGTGGAGGTCAGCGATAGCGGCAGATACGGCCCCTACGGGGCTATCGTGCCCGAGGGCATCTACTGGGCGATAAAGTACGCATCTCAATTCGGCAAGCCAATCTACATCACCGAAAACGGCATTCCAGATGCCGACGACGACCAGCGCCCACGGTTCATCCTGAGCCACCTGGCCCAGGTGCATAGGGCGATGTCGGAGGGATACGACGTGCGGGGCTACTACTATTGGTCGCTGATAGACAATTTCGAATGGTGCGAAGGGTGGGGGCTCCGGTTTGGCCTGATAGCCCTGGACACGAAGACGCAGAAACGCACCCTCCGCCACAGCGGTGAGATGTACGGAAAGATCGCGGGGGAGAATGCCATCACCCCGGAGATCACATCGGAGTACGCCCCCAAAGCGATGGAAAACGGAAACTCTCCCGCATTCGCTGAATCGCTTCTTCGCCGATTCACCTGATACTGGAGCAAACATGGGTACAATGCTTTTCGTATTCTCGGTAGCATTGCTTTTGGCATTAGGAGCAACACCGATAGCGCGCAACACGGCCAGACGAACGGGGCTGGTGGACAGACCCAGCGCCAGGAAACTCCACACCGCCCCGACCCCACTGATGGGAGGCGTGGCGATCTACCTGGCGGTGATTCTGGCTTTCTTCGCCCTGGGCCGACGTCATAACCTGCACCAATTCCTGGCGATCCTGGTGGGTGCCTCGCTAGTCTCCCTGATGGGCCTGTGGGACGACAGGTTCAACCTCTCGCCCCCGGTAAAGCTCCTGGGACAGATGTTTGCGGGGAGCTTGCTGATTGTCTCCGGCGTGTCGGTGCGGTTATTCCACCACCCTGTGCTGGATTACCTGATCACCCTTTTCTGGATTGTCGGCATAACCAACAGCATCAACCTGCTCGACAACATGGACGGCCTGGCAGGAGGTGTCGCGGGGATAGCGGCGGCGTTCTTCACACTTCTGGCAGCGATGAACGGCCAGTACCTGGTAGGCGCTCTGGCGGCGGCAGTGACCGGGGCTTGCATCGGATTCCTTGCGTACAATTACAACCCGGCCAGCATTTTCATGGGGGATTCCGGCAGCCTCTTCCTGGGGTTCATGCTTGCCGCTGTAGGGATAAAATTGCGGTTCCCTCAGAACGTCGCTTTCGTCACCTGGATGGTGCCAGTACTGGTGCTGGGCCTGCCGATATTCGATACCTCGCTGGTTTTCTTCTCCAGGCTCCGCCGCGGCCAGAACCCGATCTCCACCCCCGGCAAGGATCACTGCTCCCACCGGCTGGTGAAACTGGGGTACACCCATCGTGAAGCTGTCCTAACCTGTTACCTGGCAGCCGGAGCCCTGGGGGTGATAGCAATCTTTGTGACCCAGGCCAACATCCTGGAAGGGTACACCGTCGGGGGGATCGTCCTCGCTATCGCTCTCTACGCCATTTTCTGGCTGGAACGCCACGCGGGCGCGGGGCTAAATGAGGAACGCTAGAATTTGTTACACTGCAGCGTCTTCATCTCCAACTCACCGCGATACTTCCGCTCGAATGGGACGTTGAAGGCTCTGGGTTTCGGGAAGAAAAGGCTCCTATCGTAGACTCCCCCCGCATTCCAATAGCTCCAACCCCACGACCCGGCAGCCTCGGCAGCCTCTCTCTGCACCATCATGGAGTCACGATTGTACCAGTACCCCTGAAGCCATGGGCGCAGCTTTACAGTAGGAGGAAGAATTTTTCTTGCCTGCTCCACGCTTCTGAAGACCACGTCGTATGGGTGCGCCGACGGGTTCTCGTACCCTAAATTCCCGGCGGCGAAAGTGCTTGGGTACACCATCGGGCACAGATAATCTATGAATGGCACCAAGTCCATCACTCGCTGCCCAATGTTCATGTCCTCTTTCGGGGTCACCCAGATGGTCAAACCAAAAGTGTCGACTGACAGGAAAACAGGGTATGACTGAAGCTCCTGTTTTACTTTCCCGACAAACTGCCGCATAGCTTTGGTACGGTCCGCCTTGCCGTGCGACGTGCTGTATTTGATGGTAGCCAGGTCGCCATCCGACGGAAAACGAAGATAGTCGAGCTGTATCTCGTCCATACCCATGCCCACCAGCTCCCTGAGCAGGCTCAACTCATATTTCTGCACATCCTCGAGGTATGGATTCCCCCAGCCCAGGCCCTCCCCGTCGAACCAGACCTTTCCATCTTTCGTCCTCACCGCCCAATCCGGTTTATGGGTTGCCAGAGGGTTATCCTTGAATGTAACGAACCTGGCAACCACATAGATGTGCTTTTTCTTTGCCTCCTTCAGAAGCCACGCAAAAGTGCTCCGGGTCGTCTTGCCCCCTTGAGCACCAAAACTGGTAGCCTCGGGGACTTTGCTGTACCATGCCAGATACCCATGGTCCCCTTTCGCGTCTACCACCACAGCATTCAGAATCGGCGAGTCTTCCACCATCTTCATCAAGGCGTGAACTTTTTCCGGCCTGGAGAGCAAACCGTACGGAATGTAGATCGATCTGACCCTGAATGGTTTCAGGTAGATGTCTGCACATGGCAGATTCGGGCATCGTGCTGCAGGTCTGAAAGCGCCCGGATAAGGATGTGCGAAGCTCAACACACTGTAGCCAGGCGCCAGCACTTTTATATCGCCGGCCTGAGGAACCCCTTGCAGCACATACCTGCCGCCTTTGCTGTAAACCACTCCTATGCCGGGGAGGTAAAATCTCGCCCCTTGCACAGGCCTCCCTGTAGATAGGTCACGGACCATGCCGCTCAGGGAAGCAGGCATCATGGTTTGGGTCATCGCCTTAGTGGAAGTCACCGTCACAGTGGCCAAGCGAAACCCAGGGGCAGAAACGGTCACGTGCCCCCCCAGAACACTGTGTGGAAGCAAGACTCGCCCTTCATCATCCCCTTTCCACTCGCGCTGCGAATGCTTGACAACAGCCTTCGCAATTGGTTTCCCAAACAAAGCATCCACCAGCCTGAGACGTATTCCATCGACCTTGAGCGTAACAGTTGCTGGAATTGCAGTCAGTGGAACCTCAGCTGTCAGGTAGCCCGTGGCCTGTATTTTCACACTGTCCGAAATTGGCACTGCCGACAAGACCACCCTACCATTCTCATCGCTTCGTGCCGACTTCCCACCTGCCAGGGCGGTGGCCCCAGCCACAGGTATTTTTCTCCACGGATCCCACAGCCTGGTCTGGAAGATTCTCGGGGCAAGAGCTACCGATCGATGCGTATCGGACACAACATTCAGGTGCAAAGAAGTTGGGAAGTAGGCTGGATGGGAAATAGAAACATCGAGGGGACCTTCCAGACGGGTAAGACACGCAGTGCCATCCCCTTCCGTCACAGCGGCACGATTGCCCACGCGGATCATAGCACCAGCCAGCGGCTTTCTCTTCATCCCGGTAACTGTCACACATAAGTCGGTCGGCTGAAGCTCGACATTACGAATCTCCTTCACAGACCCAACAGCAACCGTGACTGAGATAGGAACGTACCCCGCTGCCCGTACGCTCAACAGGTGCTTCCCTTTTACCACACGAGCAACCCTGAATACCCCATCCTCTCCTGCTTTGATTGGATTCCCATCCAACGATACTTTAGCACCATGGATATCCACTCCGGCGTACGCGTCCTTGACAATGAAAGCATCCCGAACCGGATGCAATTTGACGGTATAAGCACATTTAAGCCAACAAGATGGTACGCCCGGGTCAATGGGGATATTGGTGTTCTCATATCCCGGGAGTGACGCCTCGAACAGATACGGCTGGTGGTTGAGCCATAATGTGAGATTGCCAGACCTCCCTGTTGGGAAATCGAATCCGCTCTGCGACCGCATCTCGACGCCTTCAAGCGATTCTCCGGTCTCGGCGTCAACCGTATGGAAGGTCACCTCTGAGCCGCGGAGCTCCAGGAGCGCCAGAGAGATGCCAAACAGCACGGCGAGCCAGATTGCCCAATCCTTTGGAGAGAGTCGCATCAGCAGTCCTGAACCGAGTTAATGTGTCACCAGGCGGAAGGGCCGCCAGAGTCCATGGACGATCATATCAGCAGTGACGGGGATTTGTCAACTGCCGGTTTGTGGCGAATCGTGCCGGTACGATAAAATAGGTATGCAGGGGGAACCATCCGAGGCAGTGCAGCGTCCAAAAGATGAGGTCGCCAAAGAAACACGTCCCAACCCGATAAGGAGGTGGCGAAGATGAGGAAAATGTTTTGGATAGCGATTTTGTTGGCCGCTGTCGTGTTGTTGTCTGCCTGCGCGGGGTCGGCGAAACCTACGGCGGAGATGAAAGGGAACCCGCCGACAGCATCCTCTGCAATGAGCCCGGTTACCACTCCAACACCCGCTCCTGCCGAGGTCCTGCGCGAGGACCTGGCGAAGGAGCTTGGGGTGCCAACAGAGCGAGTCAAAATCGTGAGCGTAGCTCCGAAAGAATCATTGCCAACAGCATTGTTTCAGAGCGGATGCCGCGAGGTAAAGCTCGATCCTCTCCCGGAGCTTCCAGCAGGCCAGGCAGTGCTGCTCACAGTCGGGCCCCAGTCGTATGTGTACTACCGGGATGGTAACCAGTGGATGCGATGTGGACCAAGCAGAGCACACCTGCCAGCAGTCGGTGTTCCCAGGGCCGGGGATCGCCAGCAAATGGTGTACATGGCGAAGGAAGACCTGGCGAAACGACTCGGAATCCCTGCCGATTCGATCACAGTGGAATCGGTCGATCAGGTAGACTGGTCAGACGCCAGCCTCGGGTGCCCAGAGCCGGGCAAAGTGTATGCCCAGGTCATCACCCCAGGCTTCAGGATCCTGCTGAAAGCGGATGGCAAGACCTACGAGTACCACGCTGGAGCAAGGCACGTAGTGCATTGCAAGCAGAGCGGGAACAGGTGATACAACCAATTCTTGTGGAGGTGACGAGATGAATCTGGAGAGCAAGAATGCTGTGGTGACAGGCGGGAGCAGAGGGATTGGCCGCGCGATCTCGCTTGCTCTTGGTCGCAAGGGTGCCAATGTTGCAGTCAATTTCTCCAAAGACGAGAGCGCTGCGGCGGAGGTCGTTCGGGAGCTAGAGGGAATGGGCGTTCGGGCCATCAAGGTAAAAACGGACGTGAGCGACTTCGGACAGGTACAGGAGATGATGGCCCTGGTAAGGGAAAAACTGGGCAGTATTGACATCCTGGTGAACAATGCCGGCATCACCGGTCCGCATACATCTATCGAGGAGATCAGCCCGGAGGAGTGGCAGAGGCTCATAGATGTGAACCTGACAGGAGCATTCTATTGTTCCAAAGCGGCAATCCCCGACCTGAAGAAAAATCGGGGAAAGATCGTGAACATCTCGTCCATTGCTGGCAAGATGGGAGGCACGCTTGGCGTCCACTACGGGGCCTCGAAAGCCGGATTGATTGGCCTCACGTTTGCCCTCGCTGCCGAACTGGTGCCACTGGTCACGGTGAACGCCGTTGCCCCGGGCCCGGTGGACACGGATCTGATATCAGACGAGGTGAAAGAGCGCCTGTCGAAACTGACGCCGATGGGACGCATTGCCACGCCAGAAGAGGTCGCCCACGCAGTGATCTGTCTGTTGGAGAACGATTTTATCTCCGGCGAAGCAATAAACATCAACGGCGCCAGATATATGGATTGAAAATGCCAGTCGGCCGGCACCTGCCCCGCCGGCTGGTATCTCATCAGTATTCCAGGACAGCGCCCGGATTCCGACGATCAATCCCGATAACCATCGTATCGCCGAAAGTAGCGGCAACGTGCAGGACGGCTCATCGGTCCCCACCACTCCTGACCCCTTTGAACCATGCCTGATTTCGGAATTGCCGCCCGATGCGGGCTTTCGAAGCAAATCGAAAGCCCAAAGCCGTTTCAGGAGCTTTCTCGATGCACATGGGGCAAATCACGACTCGCCATCGGGGTTGATGGAGACCGACGACGGTTCAGAGGGAGTCCTGGGGGCCGTAGAGCCCCCAGGATTTGCTTCGCACTCCCGATGCGCCGATCGCTTGCTCAAAGGGAGCAACCTCGGTTATAATGCACGGCGGGCAAAAGCTCAACTCGCAATATCTCGACTCGGGGAGGCCGGAACCATGGATGTAGTCAAAGCACTAACCTACGTATTCGATGACCCGGAATGGGTGGTCAAAGTTCTCATTGGCGGCATTGTAATCCTGCTGGGATTCCTGCTGATGCCGATCCTGCTAGGATTCGGGCTATTTTTCGTCATTAATGGCTATATGGTAGATGTCATCAGAAATGTCATGGATGGGATGAAACTCCCTATGCCGAAGTGGGAAGAATGGGGCAAATGGGTCGGCACGGGGGTAAAGCTTTTTGTCATTGAGATCATCTGGGCTATCCCATTGATTTTCTTCATTCTTCTTCTGTTTGTTGGAAATGCTCTGGCCAACAGCGGCGGATCTGGACTGGCTGCGCTGGGAGCTCTTTTCACTTTGGTCGCCTTCTTTCTCCAGTCGGTATGGGGCATCGTGCTGCTCCTGGTACTGCCAGCGGTAACGGTGCATTTTGCCGAGACGGAACAAATCTCTGCAGGGTTCGATTTCGGCTACATCTCCGATTTCGTCCAGAAGAACCTGGTGAACATAATCATTGCCGCTGTAGTGTCGATCGTAGCAG
>WFSD01000083.1 GCA_015486235.1 Anaerolineae bacterium | reverse complement strand
GCCCTGGCGTTGATCCAGTTCATATACATGTGGAACCAGTACCTCTGGCCGTTGGTCATCATCCGTGAGGAATCGCATCAGCTGATCCAGGTCGGCCTGCGAAGCATGACCGCCGTGCAGGATGTGACCAACTGGGGCGTGGTGATGGCCGGAGCCATCCTGGCGATGCTGCCGCCCCTCATCGTCTTCATACTGCTGCGCGAGCAGTTCACCAAGGGATTCGCGCTGGGGCAGGAGAAATGAGACACATCTCGGTCATTGCACATCGTGGAGCACGGAGCCTGGCTCCGGAGAACACCATCGCCGCCGCCAGGAAAGCTCTGGAGGTGGGAGCGGATCTGTGGGAGACGGACATCGCCATCACCGCGGACGAGAAGCTGATCCTGTTTCACGACGACTCCCTGAAACGGACGACGAACGCTGAGGAGGTTTTCCCCGATCGCGAGCCCTGGACATTCACCACGTTCACGCTCGAAGAGATCCGTTCCCTGGACGCTGGATCCTGGTTCGTGGAGCAGGATCCTTACGGCCAGATCGCCGCGGGGGCTGTGACCCCGGAGGAAGCGGAATCCTACCGGGGCGAGAAAGTCCCCACCCTGCGGGAAGCCCTGGAGTTCACCTGCGACAACGATTGGATGGTGAACCTGGAGTTGAAGCGTCTTCCCCCGCCTATGGACAGGTTCCCGATAGTTGAAACGGTGCTCGCTTTCCTGTGGGAGATGGGCGTGCCTCTGGATCGGATAATCATCTCGTCTTTCGTTCACGATTGGCTCCGTCAGGTCAAAATCCTGCAGCCACGGCTGACTGTCCAGGCCCTCGTCGGGTTCTACAGGGACAGACCCATTGACTGGGAGAACCAGCATGGGTTCGAGACCTACAATACCCGGAACACAATCACCACGCCGGAACAGGTGCGGGAACTGGTGGCGGAGGGACGCAGGATCAACATCTTCACTGTGGACGACGTGGAGACGGCCCGGAAGTACATCAAGGCTGGCGTCAGCGGGCTTTTCACAGACTTTCCCCAGTGGCTGGTCGGACTGCGGGACGAGGAGCAAAAACAAAGCATTGGAGGAAATTCGTAATGCATCCTGACATCGAAATGTCGATCTGCATCATCAACGGGTACCCCAAAGCCAGCAGGGAGAAATTCGACCTGACGGATACGGGCCATCCCCACGACATGTACAAAGCGGTTTTGAAGAAATACGTGCCGGAAGCGCACGTGGACGTGGTCTTCATCGCCGATCCGGATGCGTCCCTGCCGGAAGGGGTGAACATATGTTCCTACGACGGCTACATCTGGACTGGTTCCGACTTGACGATCTACCATCTGCACGATCCGCGGGTGGTGAAGGAGATAGAGTTCGCAAAAGCGGTGTATCGCGCGGGAGTACCCCAGTACGGAAGCTGCTGGGGGATTCAGATGGCCGCTACCGCCGCCGGAGGTGAGGTGAAGAAGAATCCCAGGGGCCGCGAGTGGAATTTCGCTCCGGTGATCCGCCGGACGGAGGAAGGGAAACGGTCGCTCCTGCTCAAGGGGAAACCGGACGAGTATCAGGGTTTCGTCATGCACCTGGACGAGGTGACGAAAATCCCGCCGGGGGGGAAGCTCCTGGCCGCGGGGGAGCACACCCGCGTGCAGGCGCTGGAAGTGCATCACGACAACGGGGTTTTCTGGGCCACACAGTACCATCCGGAGTACGACCTGTACGAGATGGCCCGGCTCATCGCCGCCAGGGTGGAGCCACTGATCAAAGAGGGATTCTTCGAGACCGAGGAGCAGGTCATGGCGCTGGTGGCGGACATGAAAGCGCTCTACAAAGACCCGAACAACGAGGAACTGCGGAAGCGGGTCGGGGCAAACGAGACCATCATAGACGACGGGATCCGGCAGCAAGAGCTCCACAACTGGATCGACTATCTGGTCATCCCGCACATGCGCGGCCAATAAACGAAATTCTCGTAGACCGAGCAAAGATTTGACGCAGACAGAGCAGGGGTTAGGGGATAGGGGTTAGGGAGCAACTTCCATCGGCAGCCAGAGCAAGCTCCACACCCTAACCCCTGATCCCCAATCCCTGTCTCTTTGCGTCTCCGCGTCAGGCTTTTGGTTCTGGCTTGTCCAGGTTAGGAGGGTAAAAATGCGTCTGAAAGGGAAAGTCGCTTTCATCACAGGTTCCGGCGGCGGCATGGGCCAGAAAGCCGCCGTGATGTTCGCCCAGGAAGGGGCAAAGATCATCGTATTCGACATAAACGAGAAAGGCGTGCGGGAAACCGTCAGGATGGTGGAAGAAGTCGGCGGCGAGTGCGTTGCCATCGTCGGCGATGTCACCAAAGCGGAGGACGTGGAAGGCGCCATCAAGGCCGGTGAGGAAAAATTCGGCCACGTCAACGTGATCTACAACAACGCCGGCATCATGCCCGACGGCGACGAGTCCGTGGTGGACATGGACGAGGCTATCTGGCAGAAAGTGATGGATGTGAACGTGAAAGGTGTGGCCCTGGGGTGCAAATACGGCGTTCAGGCGCTGCTGCGCGCCGGCGGCGGATCCATCATCAACGTGGCGTCCTTCGTCGCCATCCTGGGATGCACGGTGCCGCAGGATGCGTATACCGCCAGCAAAGGGGCGGTGCTGGCGCTGACCCACTCCCTGGCTGTGCAGTTTGGGCCCAAGGGAATCCGAACCAACGCCATCTCCCCCGGCCCCATCTGGACTCCGCTGATGGACCAGATCCTGGCCGATCCGGCGAAACGGGCGCTGCGGCTCAACCGCATCCCCATGGGGCGGTTCGGGAAGCCGGAGGACGTGGTCTACGCTGCCATCTACCTGGCTTCGGACGAGTCCACGTGGGTGAACGGCTCGAACCTGGTGGTGGACGGCGGGATCACGGTCAATTATTTCTGAGGTGTGGTAGTTGCTACGACTACCAGATCGTGGGGCTATACATTGGATCATGTGGCGTGCCGGTGGCACGCCCATGCATCCCTCGTGATTCCGATTCACCTCACGATTTCGGAGTCTTTCAGTTCTTCCTGAAGCTTTTGATGTGCCCGGTGTAACCTGACGCGGAATGCCCCGGGGGATATTCCCAGAACCTTTGCAGCTTCGGTGTTGCTCAGGCCTCCGATATCCCGGAGAAGAACGACGACACGCAGGCTTTCTGGGAGTTTCTCTATAGCTTTCATCAACACGGAACCGCGTTCGGCTTTGATGAGTATGTCTTCTGGCTCCGCAATATCCTCTGCGGAAAGTCTCTCTTCCCGCAGGTCCCGCTCCAGCGAGACGGCGTGAATTTTTTTCCGCAGCCGCATCAGGCTGGCATTCAGGGCGATCCGGTAGAGCCACGTGCGGAGGCTGGATTCTCTTCGGAAGTTCTTGAGCCCTTTGTAAGCGCTCAGGAAAGTTTCCTGTACGACCTCCTCTGCTTCGTCCGGGTCGCCCAGCACATTCGTGGCGATCCGCCGGAGGTGCGATGAGTACTCCTGTACCATCTCGGCATATGCTTTTTCTTCGCCGGATTTCAGCCGCTCGACGAGATAGCTTTCCCTTTCCTCGTGATGAGCATCCAAACCTTATGCCTCCCCCGCGCTGTTGCCCGTATTCTCTCCCGAAGAAGATGACTCATCTTTATGGGGCATTTGGGTTTGCTTACGCAGGCCGGTTTGAGCGCCTATGGCGTAGACTGTCTCCGGCGCTATGTCCAGCACAGCGAGGAAGTGTTTCCTGGATTCTTTCAAATCTCCGAGATGCATGTATGCCAGCCCCAGATTATAATGGGCTGCTGCCAGGTATCTCACAGGCATTTCTATGCTGGCAGAATCCAATATCGACTGGAAGACATTCACGGACTCTTTCAACTCGCCCAGACGTACCAAAGCTACGCCTCGGTCTATCCCAACTATCATTTTGCCGAGGCTATCGGGAACAAGCCGGTTGGCAGCATCGAATAACAACATCGCTTCCGGAATGTGTCCTCGCTCGACCAGGAAATTGCCGAGGTCTGCGAGAATGCGGGTCCGCATCGTGATCAGATAAAGCACGATCAGGAATGATATCGGTCCCACCCCGACGGTAAACGCGCCCAATGTGCCCAGAGCGGTCAGGATCACCCCTTCGGTCGCAAAGCGCAACGGGAGACCTTCCCTTCTGAGCCAGAACAAGAACCCAAAAACCACGATATATGTCAGTCCAATGGCTGGGACAAGAAGTCTGGAATTCATTTTAGATGTGTACCTCCCTTGGGAAAACCCTACATTTCTCCGCCGTGACTATTGCCAGGACTTTGTCTACTGCTTCATCCAGGTGATCTTTTCGGTTCACCACTACGTAGTCGAATTCTGGCAGGCGAAGCATCTCCCCTCTGGCTATGGAGAACCTCTGTTCCAGCTTTTCCGGCGATTCTGTGTGACGGCTGACCAGCCGTCGTCGCAACTCTTCCTCCGATGGTGTCGCCAGGAAAACGGTGATGGCCTGGGGAATGATCTTCCGGATGGTCGCTGCCCCCTGGACATCTATCCGCATGATCACGTCCTGTCCGGACTCCAGCGCCTGTCTGATCTGTTCTTTTGGAACGCCTTTGTACTCTCCGTAAACCAATGCATGCTCCAGCAGTTCCCCCTGGGCTATCATCTCTTCGAAGCGCTCGCGAGATACGAAATAGTAGTCCTTTCCGTTTATCTCTCCAGGGCGTGGGTGCCTGCTGGTGGCGGTCACCACGAAGTGGAATGGAACGTGCCGCTCTCGCATTCTTTCCAAGAGGGCATCTTTACCCACGCCCGATGGTCCAGAGATCACTATCAACAGCGGATGGGACTGTCTTATCCGGGCGTACCAATCCTCGACGAAGGGATGTTTCTGTGTTGCGTCTTGATTCACGTTCTACCCTCTGCTATAATTTACAGTAAGTCGACGGCTTCGGATGCGTGCCCTTAAGTGTACACTCAATTGGGCGTACGCGCCAAATGGGGAGCTTTCGTTTTCCGACGGAGGAGTTTCACAGAATGAAATCCCGGAGCCTGTGTCTGCCGCGGGTGACGGGTTTCTGGATAATTGATGGTTTGCACAGTAATCGGACACTCGATTTTGGTGGAGGTAAGAGCTATGCCGATCTACGAATACGTATGCCTGGATTGCAAACGACG
>WFSD01000082.1 GCA_015486235.1 Anaerolineae bacterium | reverse complement strand
CTGGCGATTCATGGGGGCAACCTCCACGGGATGGGGTACACACTGCCAGTGGCCAGCGCTCAGGTGAAGTCCGCCGTACTTCTGGCAGGATTGTTTGCAGACGGGGAGACTATAGTCCGCCAGCCCGGTCCCGCCAGAGACCACACCGAGCGTCTCCTGGAAGCCATGGGGGCGGACATCCGGACCGAGAGGCTCGACGTGAGGCTCATACCACCGTCGGGCGACCTGCACCCGTTCGATGTGACGGTTCCCGGCGATTTCTCGTCCGCAGCGTTCCTGATGGTGGCAGCGCTGTTGGTTCCCGGCTCAGAGGTGGTGATCCGGCACGTAGGTGTCAACCCGACACGCACCGGCCTGCTGGACGTTCTGATGGAGATGGGGGCAGACGTATCTTTGCAGGAAGAACGCGTAGTGGGTGGGGAGCCGGTGGCCGACCTGCTGGTGCGGCAGTCGCATCTGTCCGCCGGAGAGGTGGCAGGAGATCGGGTGGTCAGGATGATAGACGAGTTCCCGATTTTCGCCATCGCCGCGACCCAGGCTCACGGCATCACGAAGGTGCGGGATGCGGCGGAGCTTCGGGTGAAGGAGACAGATCGGATAGCGACGGTGGCTTCGGAGTTGCGAAAGCTGGGAGCCCGGATCGAGGAAATGCCGGACGGATTCTGGGTCGAAGGACCGACAGGCCTGAAGGGCACGACGCTGGACAGCCATGGAGATCACCGGCTGGCGATGGCCCTGGCGGTGGCCGGACTCCTGGCCGAAGGGGAAACGACGGTACCTGGTGCGGAATGCATCGGAGATTCGTACCCAGGCTTCGTAGAGACGCTTCGAGCGCTGGGTGCTATGGTCAGTGGGTAACTCCACCTGCCGGTACACAAGAGCAGGCATGTGTGTTCCCTCGATATCCCAGGGAATACACCTGCCTGCCTTTGCGATGCAGCACAGTCCTCATGCAGAGCCGACTTTGAAACCGGAATTGTCCCCGCGATGCAAGAACCAGGCGACTGCGTCGGCCAGGGATCGACGCACCGAACGGGGTGAAAATCCCAGCTCACGGCGTGCCTTTTCGTTGCTCACTTCCGAGTTGCTGGATAGCACATCTATGGAGTAATCCGTGAACAGGGGAGTAGCCCCGCTCAGCCGGTGGTACAGCACGGCGATCTTCCCCGCCAGGCGAGACAGCCATATCGGCAACCTGAACGAAGGTGCCTTTACGCCGCTTGCCTCCTCCAGGACTGAAAGCATCTCCCGGACAGTGATGCGCTCTCCGGAGAGGATGTAGCTTTGGCCTCGCCTGCCGTACCGGTACGCCAGGATTATGCCGTCCGCCACGTCTCTAACGTCTACGAAGTCGTAAGCGCCGTCCACATAGGCTCTCAGCTTACGCTTCAAGAACCTCAGGATCATCGTGCCCATCTCTGACAGCTTGTAGTCATAGGGCCCTATGACGCCAGTAGGACAGACGATCACAGCATTCAGTCCTTCTTCCACACCCTCCAGAACCTCCAGGGTAGCCATCGCTTTGGTTCTGGCATAGTAACCCAAGACGCTATCCGGGTCGAAAGGGGCACTTTCGTCGATGATGGTACCTCTTGGCGGCTCACGCAGGGCGTGTATGGAGCTGACGTAGACCAGGCGTTTTACCCCGGTTCTGAAACAGGCCTCTATTACATTCCTGGTGCCTTCCACGTTGACCTGGTACAGCCGCTCGTCAATGCCCGGGAGTATGGAAATCATACCTGCCAGGTGAAAGACAGCATCAGCACCCTGGAAAGCCATTACCAGAGACCCCACATCTCTCACGTCGCCGGGAACTATCTCCACCGGCAATCCCTCAAGGGGATATGCGTCTTCGAGTGGCAGCACAACCGCCCGGACGTTTACTCCCTCCTCGACAAGTCTCCTCACGAGCACATTCCCGATGTGCCCGGTGGCTCCTGTAACTACAATCATGTCAACCCCTCTGGTACAATCACCCGTACCCTAATTCTTCCTTCAATTCTTCGCTCATCATGTCCGGCGACCAGATTGGCAACCAGACGAGATCGACATTGACCTCATCCAGGTCGTCGGGGAAGTAATCGAGAAGCGTTTGTCTTACGGCGGTGACCAACGCGGGCCCGAGCGGGCAGGCCGGAGTAGTCAGTGTCATTTTGATATCAACCGACCTATCCCCCGGCACGATGTCGTAGATCAGGCCGAGATCGACGAGGTTGTATCCCAGTTCGGGATCTATCACATTTTTCAAGACCTCTTTGATTTGCTCTACACTAAGCATGGACTCGAATAACCTCCAAGTTTGTTCGATTCGGGTGCGTTCTATCTGAAACGGATGTCTGGCTGATAGCACATCGTTTCCCTGTAAATCCCGCATCCAGCCCAGGGCCAACTCATTTGGACTGACGTTCGTACAAGAGTTTGGATACGGCGGGCATCGGAAGACAACGCCCTCCGCTACCCGGAGGAATCCAGAGCCTGGAGATCCGGGAAATCCTGGGGGCCTGTAGGTCCCCAGGGGTTACTTCAAATCCCTGGATTTGGACAGCTTACGCGCTTCCAGTAAAGCGTTGACCAAGGCATCTGCTTCTTCAGGCACATTGTAGATGTAAAAGCTGGCCCTTACAGTCGCCGGAATGCCAAAATGGTCGTGCACTGGCTGGGCGCAGTGATGTCCTGCACGCACAGCTATACCATAGGTGTCCAAGATGCCTGCAAGATCACGCGGGCGTATCCCATCCACGGTGAAAGCAACGAGCCCGCCACGCTCCTCCGGCGGTGGGCCGTACATTCTTATCCCCGGAACCTCTGCCAGCCTCTCCATAGCGTACTTGATCAGCGCATGCTCCTGCGCGTGGACTCTATCCATCCCGATCTTCTGGAGATAGTCCACGGCAGCCCCCATGCCTATAGCTCCAGCGATATTCGGCGTACCAGCCTCGAACTTCCACGGCAGATCGTTCCAGGTCGCGCTGTCGATATGCACTTCCCGGATCATGTCGCCTCCAGCCAGGAATGGCGGCATCCTCTCCAACAGGTCCTCTTTGCCATAGAGGAAACCTATCCCCGTAGGCCCCAGCATCTTATGCCCGGAGAAAGCAAGAAAATCGCACCCCCACTCCTTCACGTCAATTGGCATATGAGGTGCAGCCTGGGCTGCATCCACCAGTGCCAACGCCCCAACTTTGTGGGCCGCATCCACGAGTTCTTTCACAGGATTGATCGTTCCCAGGACGTTCGATACTGCGGTAAAAGCAAAGAGTTTTGTCTTCTCGGTCAAAAGTTCGTCGAGCAGGTCCATCCGCAGATGGCCGCCGTCCTCGATAGGAACGTACCTGTACGTAGCTCCTGTCCGACGGCACATCAGTTGCCAGGGAACCAGGTTGGCGTGGTGCTCCATCTCCGTTACCAGTACCTCGTCGCCTGGCTTCAGACTGTCCAAGCCCCAGCTATACGCCACAAGGTTGATGGACTCCGTAGAGTTCCTTGTGTATATCACTTCTCGGTCGCTTGGAGCGCCAATGAACTCAGCGACTTTGGTCCTGGCATGCTCGTACACCTCGCTGGCTTCCTCGCTCAGCTTATGGATTCCCCTGTGAACATTGGCATTGTACTTGTCGTAATAATCTTCTACGGCCTGCACGACAGATAGAGGACGCTGCGAAGTAGCAGCGTTGTCGAGGTAGGCGAGAGGATGCCCGTTGACCTCCTGATCGAGAACTGGGAAGTCCTTCCGTATCTCGCTCGGATCCAGGGAAAGTTCGCCTTTGAACATCGAGTTTTTCTCCTTTCCTTTTTCCTTGGTTTTTTGCTTCTTTGGCGGGTGCTTGGTTGGCAGCACTAACCGTTGGAGATACGCTTAATAATACAACGGTCTGGTGCTCAAGGCAAACAGAGGATTAAAGGAGGTTTCGAAGCAAATTTCCTCAAGGGGACAGGAAAATCTTGGGACGCGACTTTGCAAAATGCTCTCGCTCGTTTATAATGAGGTGGTCAATGAAGCCCACCAGGGTCGCCGGTTTCCGGTGCCGGTGGGCATTGTTATGTCCAGAGAATGGAGGGTTTTTCGTGAAGAGGGTACGAATCCCCGCTCCCATAGATGTGCACGTCCATTTGAGGGAGCCGGGGTACACACACAAAGAAGACCTTGGGACGGGCACCAGGGCGGCACTGGCGGGAGGCTTCACCACCGTTTTGGATATGCCTAACACATCTCCTCCCACCACCACCCTGGATTTATGGCAGGAGAAACGCCGACTGGCAACCGAGAAATCGGTTTGCGAGGTCGGCTTTTTTGTTGGAGCAACGAACGACGGCACACCAGAAGCGGTGACGGAGGCCGCTCCCTATGCCGTTGCCCTCAAGATTTACGTGAATGACACTTTTGGCTCGCTGCGCATTCAGGACCTGGGGACACTCCGGGCGTATATCCGCGCCTGGCCCGGCCCAGGCCCTGTGGTAGTTCATGCCGAGGGGCTCATGCTGGCCGCAGTAATCGGGATACTGGCAACCACCGGCGGTCGGGTGCACGTGGCCCACGTAAGCCGTCGGGAAGAGATACTCCTCATAAAAGCCGCCAAAGCCCGCGGTCTGAACATCACCTGCGAGGTCACGCCCCACCATCTCTTCCTCACCCGGGACGACCTGCCGCAGCTGGGCCCCTATGGGATCATGCGACCATCACTGGCAAGCCGCGAGGATCAGGAAGCCCTCTGGAAGAACCTGGATGTCGTGGATGCATTCGCCACCGATCACGCCCCCCACACGCTCGAGGAAAAAGAAAGCACCTCGCCTCCTCCTGGGGTACCAGGGCTGGAGACGGCCCTCCCTCTCCTTCTGACAGCAGTTCAGGAAAGGCGCCTTTCCCTGGAAGACGTGATCGAGCGGGTTTACGCCCGACCAAGGCGCATCTTCGGCCTCCCCGCCTCGCCGGAAACCTTTGCCGAGGTGGAAATGGGCAAAAGCTGGGCCATCGGGGACAGGCCATTTTTCACCCGGGCAGGGTGGTCGCCGTTCGAGGGTATGCAGGTCAGCGCCCGCGTGCGCCGCACCGTCATTCGTGGCAGGGAGCATTTTCGAAATGGCGAGGTCTTGGCACCGCCGGGCAGCGGTACGGTGGTGATGCCGGCACAGCAGCACATGGCCGGCGGAAATCTACATGTGAAGGAGTTGGGAAAATGGAATTGCTGAGTACCGAAGAACTGAAGAATCTGCCCCGAAAAGGGAACCCACGACCATCCGACCACACAGAACACGCTTTCTACGGTCGGGACATCCTTTCGGTCGACCAGTTCGACCGCGAAGATCTGGGGTACATCTTCCGTGTAGCGGGAGAGATGCGCACTCTGGTAGCGCGCTTTGGCTCCGCCGACCTGCTCCAGGGAAAAGTGCTAGCCAACCTGTTCTACGAACCGAGCACCCGCACGTCTGCTTCCTTCATGGCGGCGATGCAGCGTCTCGGGGGACAGGTGATCCCCATCAGTAACGTGAAATACTCGTCGGTCGCCAAAGGGGAATCGCTGCCCGATACGGTTCGCACGCTGGAAGCGTATGCCGACGTGATAGTCCTCCGGCATCCTGAAGTCGGGGCGGCGGCCATGGCGGCTCGCTACGCCAGGAAGCCTGTCATCAACGCTGGCGACGGCATTGGAGAACATCCCACGCAGGCACTCCTGGACATTTTCACCATCTACGAGGAATTTGGCCACATAGACGGACTGAAAGTGGCGATGGTGGGGGATCTGAAATATGGCAGGACGGTTCACTCCCTCACCAAGCTCCTGCTCCTCTACGACGTGGGGTTCTACTTCGTCAGCCCAGAGATCCTCTCCATGCCGAGGGAAATCCTGCAGCGCGTTGGAGAGGCAGGCCACGAACACGCGGAGATGAGCGACATACACGACGCAATCCGGGACGTAGATGTCCTTTACGTCACCAGGGTGCAGAAAGAGCGTTTCGAGGATCTTGCGCAATACGAGTCAGTCAAGGATTGCTACGTGGTGGATCCGGAGCTGATGCAGCTCGCGAAAGAGAAGATGATCGTGATGCACCCGTTCCCGCGCATCGGGGAGATATCCTACGCCGTAGACGATGATCCCAGAGCGGCATATTTCCGCCAGATCGAGAACGGCATGTACGTGCGGATGGCGCTGCTGGCCGCAGT
>WFSD01000081.1 GCA_015486235.1 Anaerolineae bacterium | reverse complement strand
GGTGTAGCCGGCATAACTTGTCAATCTGCAATCAGCCTGTCCTATGGGGCACCCTCGCGGAGCGGGCCAGCTCGACCTACAACCTCTCGAAAATCATCGTCCCGCCCTGACCGCCGCCAACGCACATGGTAACCATTCCATAACGAATGCCGTTACGCCGCATCTCGCGCAGGACGGTGGCTGTAAGCTTCGAACCCGTAGCACCAACCGGGTGTCCCAACGCTATGGCGCCTCCGTTTGGATTCACTTTCTCGAAATCAAGTTTGTACCCTTGGCGCTTGAGTTCGATGTCGTCGGCGATGACCTGCGCCGCAAATGCCTCGTTTAGCTCGATGACTCCGATATCCTCCAGCTTCAGGCCGGTTTTCTTCAACGCTTTCGGGATGGAATACACAGGCCCGATCCCCATGTACGCAGGGTCCACGCCAGCGTAGGCGTAGCCCACAACCCGCGCCATCGGTTCCAGCCCAAGTTCGACAGCTTTCTCCGCCGTCATCACCAGCATGGCGGCGGCACCGTCGTTGATGGGACAGGAGTTCGCTGCGGTGACCGTGCCCCCTTTCTTGAACACCGGCCGGTACTGGGCCGCTTTCTCCAGCGTCAGGTCAGGCTTGATCCCTTCGTCCGAGTCCACGATTTTCTTGATTTTCTGCCCGTGCACCCGCTGAATAACCTCCACCGGCACGATCTCGTCCTTGAACTTTCCGGCTGCCTGCGCTGCAGCAGCCCGACGGTGAGACTCCACCGCGTACCGGTCCATCTCCTCCCTGGTGATGCCGTACTTTTCCACCAGGTTCTCGGCGGTCAGCCCCATGATCAATCCTGCCACTGGATCGGTCAGTGAATCCCAGAGACCATCGGAAAGCTCCGAATGACGCAGGCGCAGACCCCAACGGGCTTTCTTGAGTGTGTAAGGCACGCTGCTCATGCTCTCCGAACCGCCTACCAGGAATATCTCACCGTCTCCCGCCTGGATTGCCTGGTACGCCGATGTTATCACCTGGATGCTGCTGGCACAGTTTCGCTGGATGGTGTAGCCGGGCACCTCGAACGGGATGCCTGCTTTCAGAGCCGATACCCTGGCGATGTTCGCCGCATCATAAGGCTGCGCCACACACCCCAGGATCACATCGTCGAGCATTGCTGGATCGATCCCGGTGCGATCCAGAACGGTTCTGAAAACGTGAGCAGCCAGGTCTTCCGCGTGCAGGCTGCTGAGAGAACCTCCAAACACGCCCACTGGAGTCCTGAGAGGGCTGACTATCACCACTTCTTTCACGTCTTATGCCTCCTTCATGGAATATGAGAATGCAACCCCCTGATGAAAGTCTCCTGAGACAGAAGAAATAGTTGTTCCTGAGAAAGACCGATCATTTCCCGGCGGAGGGGATGCGCCAGGAGCAACAAACTGCCGTTGAGGGCTGCCCAAAAAGCTCCGGCGGTGTGCCACGAAGAAGCCATGAGTCGGAAATCCCCCCGTTCAGCTCCTTCCCTGATGGCGCGATCCACCCACACAAGGCCTTCTTTGCTCCGATTGAGTACCTGTTGGTAGAGATCGGAAGGGATGCGTTCCTGGAACTGCCCCTTATCGAAAGCGGTCATAAGCTGGAAATACGGTTCGTGGTGTTGGGAGAAAGTCAGGTATGCCTGGGACATAGCACGCAGGCGGACTTCGGGAGTGTCATCTTTGTGTTTTTCGTACGCTCTTTTGAGGGAATGCAAAAGGATTCCGAGGCCCTCAAGGAGAAGATGGGCGAGAAGGGTCTCCTTGTTGGCAAAATACAGGTAAACAGTACCCTTGCTGATCTCCGCGCGTGCGGCAATCTCCTCCATGCTCATCCGCCGGAGGCTGTTGGACAGCAGGGCCTGACGCGCGGCATCCAGGATAGCCTGCCTGCGCATCTCTTTTTCTCGTGCTCTCCTCTGAGCCGTAACAACAGTCATTTTAATAACCCCCGGTCATTTACTGACCGTTAGTTAGTATTGTACCAACATGCATCCTGAGGTGTCAAATTCGCATATCAAGGGAAAACGAAGTAATTCCTGGGGGCCCATAAGGCCCCCAGGAATTTACCTGCCTCTTGGGAGGCTTTCGTTAACCCCGGAAAAGTCACAGCACAAGCCCTGCATCGAGTGTGAGGGCTCCGAGGGGCGTTTCGGGGCCTTGATTTGCTTTGAAAGCCCAAAAGCGTTTCACCGGGTGGTCCAGGAGACTTGTGGATCCCTCTGAACGGTCCATGTCCGCCTCCAGCTCCTGACACAATAGCCGTGCTGCCGAAAAGGCCACCTCTACCCCTGATGTCAGGAGAGGGTATTCTAGGTGGCGGCGGATCGCCGCTCCCCAAAACACCCCCTTCTTTTCTCCTCTTATCCCGGATGTGAACTGCATGCGGACCTCAAATCATGGGGAAGGAGCGCCTTCGCAAATCGAGAACGGAACCCCGGATTTCACGGCAGCGTCAAGGGATCTGCTCAGTGGCGGCCTGGGGCGGCATACCTGACACCCCGCCTGCTCCAGCCGCGCCGTCAAGTCGCTTCCCTCCTCCTGGGAAGTAAGCAAGGTCACGTGCCGGGCGGATTCGGCCTCCTCCAAACTCTCTCCCACTACCGGCGTGAACCTGGAGACGTACCGGAGCAGCGCAAGCCAGTCCTCCTTCCGCTCGGGTACCTGGTGGATAAGCAGGTAGTGGAATATGGTTTTGGGCTTTGGCGGCGTCAGGGGTATCGGTGGACTTTTGCCTTCCTCCTTGAACATCACCCAGACCACGTGCCTGCCGTCTACAGGGACCTCCGCACGCAGGTCTATCCCTGCCACCTGCACGTAGTAGGAACCAGGCCCCAACGGGGCAAACTCACACGCGTAGGGCCCGTACTCCCGTTTGCTGCCGCTCTTTCGTGTCATCCCCTCCCATCCCACAGTCCAGAGATGTACTGGCACGTTTTCTTTCGCCTCGACAGAGCACCGAACCACGCCGAATCCAGGGCCCAACCCCTTTTCCTCCACCGTGTACGTCCATTGAGGGCCTGCAGCTGGTTCGGGTGGTGGCTGCTCTGGTTCCGGCTGAGGGGGCGGAGGGGCGAGCTCAGGCGCTGGTGCAGGTTGCTTCTGCTGTGGCTCAGGTGCAGGCGCAGGGCGCTCCCGCCGTGGCTCAGGTGCTGGCTCCGGTTCCGCAAGTGACAGGGATATCTCCACCGGGTGAATTCCATCTACCTCTATGCCGCCGCGCACCAAATCGGTCCCCAGGACGGAAATGCGATAAGTGCCGGCAGGCACGCTCTCGAATCGGAACCGCCCGTCGTTCTCGATGGTCATGTCCCCCTGCCAATGACTTCCCCGCAGGACGACCTGTAGCCCTGCCCCGCCGGTGATAGTCCCGCTTACCACTCCGCTCCTGACGACCACTGGCTTACCCCGCTCTGGGGATGGCGCAAGGGCAACAACGCGCTCTCGTTTTGGTTCTTCTTTCAGTGCGTCTACCGTTGGCAGTCTCCCGCCGGGCCATGCTTCGCTGTACCAGGAATGCCGCTCCCAGCCAGGAACCCCCATCCTGGCACTGGCGATGAGCCAGAAAGCGGTGCAGAAATAATAGTCCGGTGCAGGGTCGGATTTTTTGCTTGTGCCCATCATGATGCGGGCCATCTCCAGCGTCTTGTCCTGATGTATCTCCATTGTGGTGGTAGGGTAACGTGGGTCAGTATCTTCGGCCACGATAGCACCGTTCTCGGTGCTCAGGATTGGGAGGACGCGCCCCAGATGCTTTCGTGAGAGCCCGGCAAGGCGTTCGTATCCCAGCCAGGTTGAGGGGTCGTCGAAAATAGTGTGCCCGGGGTTCTTCCTTTTCTCACGCTCTTTGTTCACGAACTCACGTGTCCGCTTGCCCCACGTGGGTCCTTCCCAGGCGACGTTCCGGTAGGAGTTGTACTCCTCCTCCGAAATCGGCGTACCATTCTGGTTTACGTCGTCGTAGGGGTAATCCAGGGGATGGTTGAGGTCGTAGTTGTGGACCGCGAGCCACACGGGCCCATCAAAAAGGCCACGCCCACCCTGGACAATGATCTCCTCAATGAGATCCCATTTGGTGGCCACGGATGTCGCAGGGACCGCAGGGTAGCCACCCAGTTTTATGATCGCTTCCATGTCCCGGATGGCATTCCGGGCGACGATTTCCTCGGCGTTAGGAGGTTTCTCCCTGTCCAGCCATTCGGAAGCCATCTCGGGCTCGTTGTTGAACTCGAAATACCGCACGCCCGCTGCCACGTACTCAGCCACGATTTTGAGTTCTGCCTCGCCAAGAGTGCCTTTCTCCAGATCCACGGCATTCGGCTGAGGGCGGTATATACGGACGATGGGCATGATCTCGTTCTCCAAAAGGAGCCGCGCCAGGTCCAGCCCTCCGATGTGAAGCATCTTGACCCATTTGACCCCCATCGCCTTGAGCTCCGGGATCCAGAAATCCCGAACTCCCCCAATGCCCATGGCCAGGGCCGGCCCCGCGGCCCAATGCATTCCTATGCCAGTGTCCCCAGGTGGTCGGGGATAATCTGAAAGCTCCATGATCTCACCTCCCGCGGGCTGGCTGCGCCCGCGCTTCGAGCCATGCGAAAATCTCTTTTTGTTTCACCTGTTCCTGTTTCCCGCTTTCCATGTCCCGGATGGTCACCACACCCGCTGCCACCTCGTCGTCCCCCAGGATTAGGGCAAACCTGGCTCCAGCCCTGTTTGCGTTACGGAGCTGGCCTTTCAACCCTCGTTTCCCGAAGGATAGAAGTGTCGGCACGTGGTGCTGGCGTAATTCGTTCGCCAGGGGGACCGCTTTGTCCCTGGCTTTTTTGCCCAAGGCCGCCACGAAAACTTCTGGGGGAGGAGGTTCTGGGACTTTTACGCCCTGCGATCTCAGGGTGGAGATGACCCGCTCCAGGCCCACGGCGAACCCGACACCCGGAGTCGGCGGTCCGCCGATCTCCTCGATGAGGCCGTCGTATCTTCCTCCGCCGCACACGGCGTTCTGAGCGCCTATCCCTTCGGCCCACACCTCGAAAACGGTCTTGGTGTAGTAATCGAGCCCGCGGACGAGCCGGTGGTTCACAGTGTACCGACGCCCCGCCGCGTCCAAATACCTCCGGAGGGTCGCAAAGTGCGCAGCGCACTCGTCGCAAAGGAAGTCAGCGATTTTCGGCGCTCCGGCGATGATCGGCTGACATTGAGGGTTCTTGCAGTCGAGCACCCTCAGCGGGTTCCGCCCCAGGCGGCGTTTATCGTCTTCGCAGATTTCGTCGTAGTGGGCGTAGTAGTATTCTTTTAGCGCTTCCACATATTTCGGGCGGCACTCGGGACATCCGGTGCTGTTCACCTGAAACGATAGGCCGCGGAACCCAAGCTCTTCCAGGAACTGCCACGCCAGGGACATGACCTCGAAATCCAGCGCCGGGTCCTGAGAGCCGATTGCCTCCACGTTGAACTGGTGGAACTCACGAAACCTTCCCGCCTGGGGTCTCTCGTAGCGGAAGAGGGGCCCGAGGGAGAAAAGTTTCACCGGCTGGGGGCGGGTGTGCATCCCGTGCTCCACGTAAGCCCGCATCACCCCCGCCGTGAATTCGGGACGGAGGGTAAGATCGGCCTTGCCTTTGTCCTGGAAGGAGTACATCTCCTTCTCGACGATGTCCGTCCCCTCTCCTACGCCCCGGACGAAGAGGTTGGTGGATTCGAAGATCGGGGTCTCGATTTCCTCGTACCCATAGAGTGCCGAGAGTTCACGCGCTTTGGAGATGACGAAGTTCCAGTAGGGCCAGTCCTCCGGAAGTATGTCGAATGTTCCCCTGGGTGCTTTGTACGCCAACGTTGTTCCTCCTGATGCAGTCCCCCGACTGCGATTTCCTCAAATGTGAGGCTGGTGGAAGGACCCAGCCGTTAGCCGTCGGCCATTTGCCGGCAGCAAGATGTCTTCGATGCATGGCTCTCTGCAGACAGCCAACGGCTATCGGTGTTTGCCCACCGGTTCGGGATGATGCAAATAATCGTTTCCCTGCTACTTCAGAATGTAATACGTGCCTTTTTTCTCGCCGATTTTCAGCAGCACGCCTCGCTCCACCAGGTCCACCAGGTCCAGGCGCAACGTCTCGGTGGAAACATGTGGGGAGAGCTTGTGGTACTCTCGGTTCGTTATCCTGCCGTGCTCCTGCAGGTACTGGAGCGCCCGCAACTGTCGCTCATTCATGTTCTTCTCCCACTCCGGCGTTACCACAGGCCTGCGGACATTCTGCATGACCAGCATGAATCGGTACGGGGTGGAGTCAAGTTTGGGCGGCGGCTGTCCGTTCTTCGCCAACGATTCGAATATCCTGTCCATCCCAAGTCCCAGTTCCTCGATGTAGCCCCACTGCATCAGGCCGTTGACGATACGCGGGTTCCGGGAGTAGTGTTCTTCCAGGATGTTGTCCAGGGTGATGTAGCCAGGGAGCCCACCGGGGCTGACGATCTCCAGACGGTCGCTGAACATCCGGACCTCGATTTTCCGCCCGGCGATGCGATAATCCCTGTGACATACGGCATTCACCAGCGCCTCCCGCACGGCGACTTTCGGGTACTCGGTGCGTTCCTCTCGCACCAGCCCTCTGACCACGGCTTCTTTCGTCATATCCTCCCAGATCACCTGCCATGCCCGCTCGATGATCCGTGCCAGCGGGCCATTGATCTCTTCCCTGCGGGTGTATCCCGGGAGGCCGCCCGGCCCGCGCGGCTCTTTACCCAGGAAATGGACGAAAACCAGGCCGCTTTGGGGGAGGAAGAAATGGGAGTTCCTGCCGAACAGGAGAATCCCGGCTACAGTTGGCTCCCCTCTCGTGTCCAGGGCGCCGATGGCCCGTAGGAGCGCCTCTTTCGTGCCTTTCCATGCCCGCCCGGTCCGTTCTTCCCGCTTCTCCATGTATTCGGCAATGACTTCGTCGTCCAGATCGTCAATGCTGGCCCCGGCCACCGTTTCCTGTTCGAAGCTGCCAGTGCTCTTGGTTGCTGCCAGGTGCCGGATGTCCTGTCCCCCCAGGGGGTGATTTCGACTGCCGGAGCGCACCAGAACGCGTCCGTCTGCCAGGGAGTGGAGTTCCTGGCTTCGGGGAACCTGGAGCACGTACGCCTCCAGCCCGTCCGACACCTCTTCCACGTGGATGTCGCCGAGGATCACCGGAGGGCTGCAGGAAGTTACCGCCTCCCGCAGGACGTTCTCTGCATCCTCCGAGGAGAAAGCCCCGGTGACCTCCCCTTCCGGCGTCACGCCGAGCACGATAGTGCCGCCATCGCTGTTGGCGAACGCCACCAGCGTTCCCGCCAGGGCATCTTTGTCCGGATACGGGATGTATTCCAGTTGCTGACCAGGCTTACGCATCGTCCCTATCGCTTCTTATTACAAGGGTTTGCCTTCTTGCCCTGTCTCTTCTTCGGGCTTCCGAGGTTCTCCTCCACGCAGCACCGCCATGGCGGAGACGGCATCCCCTTCCCGCAGGCGTATCACGAAGACACCACGGGCGCCCCGGCCCATCGGGCGCATCTCGGAGACCTGCATCCGGAGCCCGATCCCGTTCTTGGAAATTATCAACACCTGATCCGTCTCCCGCACCACGCGCGCTGCCGCGATGGGTCCTGCTTTCTCCGGGTGATATCCGGAGATCGTCATCACCCCGCGGGTTCCCCTGCCGTGAAGGGGATATGCCTCCAGGGGCACGATCTTCCCGTAACCCTTGGCGGTTACCACAAAGAGGAATGCCCCCGGCTCGACCATGCACACGGAAGCCAGGCTGTCGCCCGGAGAGAGCCTCATGCCGCGG
Organism: Anaerolineae bacterium; assembly: GCA_015486235.1. Classification (GTDB taxonomy): domain Bacteria; phylum Chloroflexota; class Anaerolineae; order S016-19; family S016-19; genus S016-19. The sequence goes on along the minus strand of WFSD01000081.1, from coordinate 13,877 downwards.
ACGCCGGTGGATGCCCGCCCCATCGGCCGGAGGAGCCCTTCACCGAAACGCAAAGCATGTCCGTGTGCAGACACCAAAAGGAGTTCGTCCTGCCCGCTTGTAAGCTGTGCCGCCACGAGGGAATCCCCCTCCCGAAGGTTGACAGCTATCAGGCCGCTGGGTCTGACGCTCCGGAATTCGTCCAGACGCATTCTCTTCACGATTCCCCGCGCGGTGGCAAGCACGATGAACCTGGCGGCATCGAAATCATGTACCGGGATCACGGTCGCTATCTGTTCCTCCGGGCCCAGACTGAGCAAGTTGAGCACCGAAGTCCCCCTCGAAGTACGCTTTCCCTCCGGGATGTGGTATCCGCGCAGCGAGAATACCCGTCCCAGGCTGGTGAAGAAAAGGACGTGATCCAGGGTTCTGGCGGAGAACACATGCTCCAGCAGATCGTCTTCCCGCAGGTCTGCCGTGGCAACCCCTCTGCCGCCCCGACCTTGAGAGCGGAAACTGCGGGTGGGGGTGCTCTTGATGTACATCCCGCGCGTAATCGTAACCAGGATATCCCGCTGCGGGATCAAATCCTCCTCTGTCAGCTCACCCTCCGCTTCCATTATCAGAGTGCGGCGTTCGTCGCCATACTTCGTCTTCAAATCCAGCATATCCTCGCGCACCAACTGAAGCAATGCATCAGGATCCCTCAGCAAGCCCTCCAGGTACTCGATGCGCTTCAGAAGCCCCTGGTATTCGTCCTCGATTTTCTGGCGTTCCAGAGCCGCCAGCCTGCGGAGCTGCATGTCCAGGATCGCCTGGGCCTGCACGTCGCTCAGGCCAAAACGCGACATCAATTTTACCCTGGCGTCCTCTGCCGACTCCGCATGTCTGATGATAGAGATCACTTCGTCCAGGAACTGGAGGGCGATACGCAGTCCTTCCAGGATGTGGGCACGCTCTTTCGCCTGCCGCAGTTCGAACCTGGTGCGCCGCTCCAGGACCACCTGTCTGTGCTGTATGAAGAGGGACAGTGCTTTTTTCAGCGGAAGAAGCCGGGGGGTGCCATCCACCAGCGCCAGCATATTGACGCCGAAAGTGGTCTCCAGCGGAGTGTACTTGAAAAGCTGATTGAGGATTTTCCGCGGGGGAGCGCCCCGTTTCAGCTCCACCACCACCCGCAGGCCGTCCCTATCGGATTCGTCCCGCAGGTCGCTTATCTGATCCAGCCTGCCCGAGTGCACCAGGGAGGCTATCCTCTCCACGAGCTGGCTCTTGTTCACCTGGAAAGGGATCGAGGTTATCACAATCCGGTGCCTGCTGCCTGCCAGATCCTCGATCTCCGTCCCGGCGCGCACGGTTACTTTTCCGCGCCCGGTAGCGTAGGCACTCCTGATACCTTCGCGCCCCATGATGAGGGCACCTGTGGGAAAATCGGGGCCGGGCACGAGTTGCATCAGATCGTCCACTGTCACCTGGTCCAGGTCGTGCCATCGATCTATCAGGAAGACGATGGCGTCCGCTATCTCGCTCAAGTTGTGGGATGGGATATTGGTTGCCATGCCGACGGCAATGCCGCTGGAACCATTGATGAGCAGATTTGGTATCCTGGCGGGCAATGCCGACGGTTCCTGTAGCGAGCCATCGAAATTAGGGATGAAATCCACCGTCTCCTTCTCGATGTCGGTCAGGAGTTCCTCGGCTATGGAGGTGAGACGGGCCTCGGTGTAACGCATGGCTGCGGGGCTGTCGCCGTCTATGGAGCCGAAGTTCCCCTGACCGTCCACGAGAGGGTACCGGAGGGAGAAATCCTGGGCCATTCTGGCCAGAGCATCGTAGATGGCTGTGTCCCCGTGAGGGTGGTATTTCCCCAGAACCTCGCCTACCACACGGGCACTTTTGCGATAGGGGACGTTGTGACGCAAGCCGGTGGCGTACATGGCGTACAGGATACGCCTTTGGACCGGCTTGAGCCCATCCCTGACGTCGGGGAGCGCCCTGGCGACTATCACGCTCATAGCGTAATCCAGGTAAGCTTCCCGCATGGTTTTCTCTATGTCGACTTCTCTTACAACTCCTATGTCGAAATCCATGAATCAACTCACACGTAGAAATTTGATGGCAAGTAGTTAGAGCTGGCATCCGAAACGGCAGACACCTTCCAATTATATCATGGGAGGCACCGGTTTGGCTATTCGATGTGCTGCCCTTTGGACATGAGTTCGGACACGCCATGCCTTGCGGCTCTTTCTCACGACCACTCTTCCGCGTCATTCTGATCCGAGGCAGCAAGGGTTCAGTACCACTGAACGCTATGCCGAGGTGGAGAACCTTGCAGCCACCTGGACAGTCCAAAGGTGTTTGAAAAGAGAACATTCAAGATTCTTTGTCGCCGGCGCTCCTGCTAAGGAACAAATTGCGTGGACATGGGTCATCAACAAGGGTGTTGCTGTTTGTGCTCCACCGGATGAATCCGGTTCTTTAGGCGGGCTACGCCCGCCGAACAGAGCGTCGTCTCGCTCGGAGCGCACCTACGTCGAAAGAGCGCTCTCGGCGCAGGCAACGCTCTGGTCGGCGCCGGAGGCGCCTCAAGTACCGAATTCATTGGTACTGCGAGCGGCAACATAACGCTTTTGTCGGGCTGAACGGCGGGCGGAGCACGCTGCGCCCCTACCGACGGGCAAGGTTGTTTCTTTCCGTTCGAGCAGCGCCACGCTCTGTGGAGCTACTCAGAATGACGAAAAATGCGTGGACGGCAGTGGGGTCACCTGGCCCGACAGGGTGGCTTGCTCAAGAACTCTCGCACAAAGCTAAATCTTGAGCATGCCCGAACTCATGTCTGAATCTCAGATTCTCCCTCTTGCATCCGCCATGGATTCGTGCGATACTTACCTGAAGCGACAGAGGTGTATTCTCATCGTTCTTGATAAAGGGCGTTGGTTTGGCGGCCCGGAAAACCTGCAAGATGTTTGGGAGTGAAAAATGGCTAGGAGAAGAAGGCACAATAGGAATCAAATTTGGCTCTGGATGTTGAGTGCCGTGCTGGCGTTGAGCATGGTAATCGCTTTGGTGGTGATGGCATTGCCACCCCCGCAGCCTCCTACGCCAACCCCCGTTGTCTGGATTACTCCGACACCGACCCCTTCACCCTGATTTCTGGGGTCTGGAAGCGGTATGGGCGCACATCTGGAGGCGCGGTGAGCACCGAACACACAGGGTTTTTGTATGCCACCATCGGGACGCTCATATTCGCTACCACCCCTGTGTTCGTTCGGTGGGCAGCGCCGCTTTCGCCATACGAAATAACCGAAGGGCGCCTCATGATAGGGGCGTTGCTCGTCTACAGTTTGATGATACTGAGAGGCGAGCGGTTTCTGATAGACCGAGGCCGCTTGCCTCAGTTTGCCGTTTTCGGGATGATTACCGCCCTGCATTTTCTCTTCTACATAGCTTCTCTCAGCTTTACCACTATCGCCCACTCCCTGGCAATCGTGTACACGGCGCCGATTTTCGTCACCATTTTCTCCGGAATATTTCTGGGCGAACCGATACCTCTGAGGAAGTGGGCAGGGGTAGTGATAGCAGTCATAGGTATTGCTATCATGGTGGGTTTCGAGCCGAATTTCACCCGGAGGATGTTCCTGGGTGATCTGATGGCGCTGGGATCTGCCATTATGTTTGGCTTTTACTCGGTCATGGGGAGGTCACAGCGCGAGAAAATGCCGCTGTTCCTGTATGCAGCCAGCGTGTACGGGCTGGCAGCTCTCTGGATGCTGCCCATAGCAGCCTGGCATTTTACCCCTTCGGGCTATTCCTGGTTCCCGGTGCTATCCGTGCTGATATTGGGCGTCTTCCCTCTGGGGATAGGCCACACTCTCTACAATGCCGCGCTGCGGAGAGTACATGCCACGTATGTGAATCTAATCGCTACCCAGGAGGTAACGGGGGGGGTAATTCTCGGAGCATTGATACTAAAAGAGGTTCCTGGCCTCAACGCTATCGTCGGGGTAATCATCTCTCTCGTCGGTATAGCTCTGGTACTCGTATGAGATCAGGTCGGAAGCCGGAGCCTTTTCAGGGCTCTTTCTGCAGCCCACTTGAGTAGTTTTGGCGGGAACCCCGGCAGCATAGTGTCGGTCGCCTGGTCTGCGAAGCGGACGGCATTCCGGAAAGCTACCCTGGCCCATTTGACATCTCCGCGCCGCAGGTACAGATTACCCAGCTCGAAATAAGCGCCTGCCATCGTGGGCTCCAGGTAAAGGGCTTTGCGGAACGCATCGATCCCTTCCTCGATCATCCCTTCTCTGGAGTACACTACCCCCAGGATGAAATACGCTTTTGCCGATAGGGTATTCTTCCTTAGCGCCATGGATGCCCACGCCTCCGCCTCCTTAAGCTTGCCTTCTGCCAAACTCTGCTGGGCCAGGGCCGCCATTTCATCCTCTCCCAACACCGATTCCAGTGCATGGGGTTTCGGAGCTGGTTTCTCCAATCCTGCATCAGGACGGGGAATGTTAAGAGCCCATGCGTACTCAAGCATGGGAAGACCTTGCTCTTTCCGTCGTACTTCTTTATGCCGGGCACGAGATTTTGTACGGCGTGCAGGCGGCCTGAAAGCAATAGTGCCATGCCTTCGGACCATCTGGAACTGTTCTGCCAGAGGCCACACTGATTCAGCGGCACCCAGGAACAAATATCCACTTTTTCTCATTAGAGTGGCTATTTCCCTCAAAGCGGCGCTTATCGTCTTCTGATTCATGTAGATGAATACATTCCGGGCCAGGATGATGTCGAATTTGATCGGCTCGTCGAAATACGGGGGCTTTGCCAGATTTATTTCGGTGAAATTCACCATCTTCCTGACCTCATCCCGCACTCTGTATTTATTGCCACCCAAGGTGACGAAAAACCGCTCCATGTATCCCGGTGGGAGTCCCCTTAGGCGGTATAAGGTGTACTCGCCAAGGCGAGCTTCTCTAATAGATGACCTGTCTATGTCGCTCCCAATTATTCTCACGTCCACTTTGCCAGGCAACCCAGCTTCGATCGCGAGCATAGCCATGGTGTACGCTTCTTCTCCTCTGGCCGTGGCAGCGCTCCAGATGCGGACAGGGCGATTCTCTTTTTTGGCTTTTACCGCCAGTCTGGGCAATATTTCCTCCCGAATCCATTCGAACTGCTCCTTATGGCGGAAGAAATGGCTTTCCTTTACCGTTGCCGCGCTCAGGAACTTCTGCCATTCCTCTTCGTTGGAGCGGAGTATGGCGAGGTATTCTCCAGGATTATGGACCCCGAGAGAGGTCAACCTCGATTTCAGGAATCTCAGCATCCACTTTGCGTGGTTTTTCTCGTAAACTAACCCTGTCCTCTCTTCCAGGAGGTTCAAAGCTTCCTGCAACAGCGATTGCTCCATGACTTATGCCTCCCCTTCCTCTGCATCGCCCGAGTGGGCAATTATCTCCTTGTTTATCTTCTTGACAAGCGCGGTCAGTCTCCCCGGCATTTGAGAGAGTGACAGGACTTCGTTGGCCGCTCCTGCTTCTATAACCGACTTGGGCATGCCGAAGACAAGGCTGTCGTCCTTGGACTCCGCTATCACATATCCCCCTGCTTCTTTCAGCGCCTGCGCTCCCAGCGCCCCGTCATTTCCCATGCCTGTCAAAACCACGGCGACTGTATCATGCGCATGGTACTTGGCCAGTGTCAGGAACATGTCATCCGCAGAAGGGCGTGCGCCTTTTCTGCTGCCGCGTAGTTTCTTTGCTTCCCTGAACCTTCCTCGCCTGTCCAGTTCCAGGTCTATGGAGGGTGATATCAGAAACACTTTGCCGGCTGAGAGTATATCTCCCGGCTTGACGATTTGCGCTTTCCACCCCGTTGCGTTTTCGAGCCATTCTGCGAAACCATTGAAGAAATTGCTATCTATGTGCTGTGTCACCACTATTGCAGCCGGTATGTCCGGCGGCAGTCCATCCAGCAGGCGACGCAAGGTCGAAGGCCCTCCGGCGGATAACGCTATGGCGATTATTGGGAGTCTTCTCTCTGTGCTGCGCATCCCAGCGAGATGCGCTTCCTTTCGAGATTGAGACACGCTCCTGAGATTTTTACCCAGCAGAGCTCTCAAATCCAGCGCAAACCGATGCAGGCCTGCCGATGTGCTTTTCGGGCGTGGGAGCACCCCCAAGACACCAAGGTTGAGCATCTCTTCCTCGATTTCTTCCTCTGGCGTGGATGTAATCACTACCACCGGGACTTCCCCCGTTTTCGTGAATGCCGAAATGAGCTCTCGGTGGAAAGAGTCCAGGAGCGGCACGTCCACCAATACCGCGTCTGGCCATTTCTCCTTTGCCGATTTCAGAGCGTTTTCCGGCCTCCTGTTCATGCCGACCACCTCGAATCCTTTTTCTACAGAGAGAATAGCCCCCAGGAGGCTCAATGTGACGATAGACTTCCCGATCAACAGGATTCGTATGGAATTTCCTTCCCCGAGCGAGCCTGGTTTTTCGTCTCGCTCAGGGAAGTCCTTCATTCCCATCATAAGCGGCCTCTCCTCTCCTCAGCGACGATGTGTGGATGTCAGGAAACGTCGTTCTCGACGGTAGGATATTCCACCTGCACCTACGCTACGGCGTTTTGCAATGCCTTTCCTCGCTCCAGTGTTGGAAGCCAGATCCGGAAAGTCGTGCCCTTGCCGGCCTCACTTTCTACGCTTATCCTGCCATGAGCCTCATTGATTACCTCATGGGCGGTGTACAGGCCAAGGCCGATGCCCTCTTTGTTTTTTGTTGCCTTGTTTCCCCCGCGTTCATATGGGCGGAAGATCACAGGGAGCATATCCCTGGGTATCCCCGGCCCTGTGTCTTCTATCTCTACCAAGTATTCCTCAGATTCTGGCTTGAGGGACATTGTTACGCGCCCGCCCTCTGGCGTATATTTGATAGCATTCTCCAGTATGTTGGAAAATGCCCTCTCCAGGTAGTGGAGATCGGCCCACACTTTCGCGTGGTCGGTCTCGTGTCGCCATTGCAAAGTCACCCCTTTGGAATTCGCCACCATAGACATTCCTTTCACCATCTCCGACAGCATCTTCATCAGATCCACTGCCTCCCAATTGAAGGAAAGATTCCCCTCCGAGATGTAGAAATGATCCAGGAACTTGATCACCATGCCCGTCATTCGGTTAGCCGACTCCAGGATTATCCCCACCATTTTCTTCTGATCCGGGGTCAGTTCGCCGGCCATGCCTTCTTTCAAATAGTCCGCATATGCCACTATCACGGAGAGGGGAGCTTTGAGGTCATGGGTGGCCATGGAATAGAAATGGCGGCGCAGGCGTTCCAGTCTTCTGCGTTCTGTCACATCCCTGAGAACACAGATGCTTCCCTCTACTCTCCGATCTCGAGAATGTATCGGGTAAACGCGCGTCAAATAAATCGTATTGTCCCATTCGGTCTCTCCGTCTTCCATTCTCCCAGATGCTTCAACCCGTTTGATAGCCGAGACTATCTCGCTGGGCAAGCGCAGGGATGATATTGGTATAGGAGTTTTCGCCTCCTCGTGAATTCCCAGCATTTCTCGGGCCTTAGGGTTCATGAGGTGTACGTTCAAGTCGCTGTCCGTGGCTATGACGAACTCGTCCAGGCCGAAAAGCGTCTGCCGGAGTCTATCTCTCTCGTCCTCCAGCTGTCGTTCCAGTCTGAGCCGAGCAGCGGTTTCCGCTCTGAGCTTGGCGCTTCGTTCCAACCTCCGGAGAAAATCCGAGATGCCGCCCTGAGCTGTGATCAGGTCTTTCTCGACATACCCGTCGGCGCCCTCCCGCAACGCTTCTACGGCGGAATCCAGATTACCATGGGCTGTTATTACGACAAGACAGACTTCCTGGTCGTCGCTGCGCATCCGGCGTACCATTTCCAGGCCAAAAATATCGGGCAGGAAGAGATCGATGAGGACCATGTCGTATTTTCTGCTCTGCCAGAGGGATAGGCCATCTTTTCCCGTCGGGGCCAGATCTACCGAAGCATCCTCACCGGACAGGATGGTTTGCAGCACTTTCTGTGCCATCTGGCTGTCGTCCACAACCAAAATACGCTTCCCTTTCCACATTTTCACGCCACCCTTGCCAGCCTCTTCTGCAAGCTCTTTTCGATTTGAGCCATGAACTCGCTGGGGTCTGCGCCAATGGTAATCTGCTGTTTCTCAATGTATGCATCGGCTCCATGCTGTATTGCATCCACGGCCACCGAGAGGTCCCCATGACCGGTCAACATGACCAGACACGTTTTCTGGTCTTTGTTTCTGATTTCCTTCACCAGTGAAAGCCCATCTACATCAGGCAGGAACAGGTCAATCAAAATGATATCGTACTGCCCCTCTTTCCATCGCTTGAGGCCATCAGTACCGGTCTCCGCGGTGTCCACTTCGTTGTCGTAATTAGTAAACAGCCACTTCAGGTACTTTCTGACCGTGGCGCTGTCGTCGATGATGAGAATCTTTTTCCCTTCTACCATAGCCATCCTCCGCCGGGACAACTCTGACCCCTTACATCGCCTTGGCTCTCCGAGTGAGGCACATCCTACCTATGTATCTATCAATCTCTCTATTGTATCGAGCAACTCCTCCTGGCTGAATTCGCTCTTGGTCACATATGCTTGAGCTCCCACCTGCAAGCCTTTCATCCTGTCTTCTTCGCTGCTCTTGGATGTGACCATGATCACCGGAATGTGTTTGTACTTGGGATTGCCTCTCATAGTCGCAGTGAGCTCGAAACCATTCATGACGGGCATTTCTATATCCGTGACTACCACGTCCGGCTCTTTGACCCCGATCTTTTCCAAGGCTTCCTTACCATTACTGGCTATATCTACATTGTAGCCCGCGGAGAGCAGTATGCTCCGCTCCACCTCCCTGGTCGTAAGCGAGTCTTCCACCAACAAGACTGTTGGGGGTTCCTCACCCTCCTCCCCTCCGGCTTCCGGCCTGGCACGGCGCGTTGCACTGAGTAGCCCATGCCTGGTGATGTCCAGCAGTTCCTGACCATCCAGCAGGAGCAAGACATCACCGTTGCCAAGTATCGAATACCCCCATACTAGAGGTGATCCCTTGAGGATCGGTCCTGGGGGTCTTACAGCCATCTCTTCTACTCCGATTAGATTCCTTACCCAATAACCTGCTTTGTATCCGCCCGCTTTGAGAACCAGCAGTGATTTCTCGTCGTCTTTCTGCTCCGTCCTCAGTACCTCGGAGATCGAGGTAGCAGGAATCACCTCGTTCTTCCAGGATACAAGAGATCGGTTACCGTCGCTCAGGTCCTTGGCGCCCTCCCTGTCCAACGCGGTGTCGACAAACATGACGGGGATGCCGAACCTCTGGCCCCCTGCTTCCATCAGCAGTACCTGTGATAGGGCCAGCGTGGAAGGCAATGCCAATGTTACGGTGGTTCCCTTCCCGAGAACCGAGTCTATAGTCACGGAACCACCTATTTCTGTAGTGGCCTTTTTCACTACATCCAGACCTACTCCCCTGCCTGAGATGGTGCTGACAGATCCTTTTGTGCTGAACCCCGGCAGGAAGATGAATCCCACTATCTCCTGAAACGATAGGGCTTTGGATTCCTCAGCACTGATTAGCCCTTTCTCCACGGCCGTAGCCCTGACGCGTTCGACATCGATCCCTCTGCCGTCGTCGTGTATTGTGAGGTATATTAGTCTCCCCATCTGTTCTGCTTTTATCCTGACTGTTCCAAAGATTGGCTTGCCGGCGTTTTTTCTTTCCTCCGGCGGCTCGATCCCATGATCTACCGCGTTTCGCACCAGGTGGATCAGGGGGTCTTGAAGCTTGCGGAGGATTGCCCTATCTATCTCCACATCTTCCCCTTCCAACTCCAGCCGGGCTTTTTTCCCTTCAGCGCGGGACATATCCCTCACATATCTCGGCAGCGGAGCGAAAAGCACGCTGAACCTTTCGAGCCTTAAATCGAGGAGAGATTCATACAGGTCATACAATATCCCCTTGAGCCTGCGTGCAAGCGTATCGCTTCGCAGAGATGTATCGAGCAGCTCTTTGCGAGCGGATCTGGCAGATTCAATGATATCTGTCGCCCCCCCTTTGTCCCTCGCCGCATCAAAGGCGGTCGGCCGGATCGACAACTGTTGGATTTCATCGGTCAATCTTTCCCCTTTGCGTGCAAGATCTTTGAGAGAGTGAGCCACTTCTTCTATGGCCAGGTTGTAGAGCAGGGACTCAGTGGCTACCTCTAGCACGTGGTTCAGTCTGGCCGCGCTGATCCTTATATACTCTTCTTCCAGACTGGATACCTTGCGGGCGGGATGCTCTTCTGGACGTTTGCCTGACGTTTTTCCTGCTTCTTTTACGCCCTTCTCGCCTCTGGAAAGAATCGACTCCATCTCGCCCAGCAGGCCTGCACTCGCCTGTACGTCGCTTCCCTCGTCCAGCAATCTCTCTATCTCGTCAGTACCTCTGAAAAGCAGGTCTACCAAATCGGAATCAGGCGCGAGCTGCCCATCTCGGATGGCGCCCAGGATGTCTTCCATCTTGTGGGCCACCCTGGAAAGGGAATTGAATCCCATCATCCTGGCAGCACCTTTTATGGAGTGAGCAGACCTGAACAGCGAGTTGACGAGTTCGGGGTTCTCCGTGCCCTCGAGCTGCACCAGCTCATTGTTGAGCTTCTGGAGGTGATCCCTTACCTCGTTCCTGAACTCCTCCAGAAAAGCGCTCATGTCAAGCTGCTGCATTTTCCTGCCTCTCCCCGGGATGAGCTTGCACTTTGCCCGTTCCGCTACTTCGTTTCAAGTTATCCTTTTTTGTCGGTCGCCGAGGCGTCATCGGTCGACACTATCATATCCTTAGGCAAAGCAAATCGCTTGAATGAATTCAACCACTCCTTACTTCTTTTGAGAAGCTTTTCCGAGAGCTCTGCCAGGCGAGAACTGTTCTCCACGTTTTCCCTCATCATATCCGAAATCCCCTTGAAGGCCTCGGTTATCTGCTCGCTGGCTACTTGCTGTTGCTCTGTGGCCTGGGATATGCTCTCTGACAGCCCCTCGACCTCATTCATCCTCTTCACTATGCCGTTGATAGATATACCTGCCTGCTGGATCAACACCACATCCTGTTCTGCCTCCTTGGAAAGCTCCTCGGTTGCCAGGACTGCAGATCTGGTAGCAGCCTGCATGTCTCCTATCATGGTGTTGATGCCGCTGGCGGCATTCATCGTCTCCTCTGATAGCCTCTTCACCTCTTCTGCGACCACGGCAAACCTGCGCCCATACTCTCCGGCAGCGGCTGATTCGATGGCAGCGTTCAGTGCCAGGATGTGGGTCTCGTCGGCAATTTTCCGTATCACGTCTACGATGCCTGCTATTTTCCCCGAATTGGATTCCAGGATCTCTATCCTCTTTGCCAGCCGTTGGACTTTCTCCTGCAAAACCTGTATTCCCGAGACGCTACGCTGTACTGCTCTACTACCAACTTCCGACAGATGTCCCGATTCCTTGACTTGCTCGGCGATGCTCTTGGTCTGATCCGCTATCCGCTCAGCGGAGTGGGATAGTTCCGTCATCGTAGTCGACACTTCCGCCACTGAGGTAGAACCCTCCGTCACAGAAGCGGCTTGTTGCTGCGAAGCTTCTGCCAATGCAGAGGAAGTCTGCATTTCCTCCTCCGCCACGTGTCGCAGAGAGACTATAGCCGCCCTTAGGCTCTCTATCATCTCGTTCAGGGATCTCTCCAGCACCCCGATCTCATCGCTTCTGTCTACACGTACTTCCTGAGTCAGGTCGCCATCAGCAAGCCTTGCGGTTACATTTGCCAGTCTCTCTACCGGCGCTGTGATTATCATCCTTATGACTCGATACATGGAGATCATTGCGAATACCGCAATGAGGACGAGCACAGCGATCGGAATCCACAAAAACCCTCTGACCTCTTTGGTCACTTCTTTGGTTTGCATCTCAGCCAGTACCGCCCAGTTAGTTTCGGGGATCCATGTCCACGAACCTATGACTTTCTCACCATGGTAACTTGGATACACTTTCCAGCCGCTCCCATGAGTAGAAAGCGCCCCGGCAGGGCCGGCGTATTTGCTGGCGTTTATTCCTCTGGTGGCGATGGATTTGTGCACCTGGGACTGGGTCAATATAGTGCCATCCCAATCAACGAGATAAATATCAGCACGAGACTCTCCTATCCCCCTGTGCGTAGATACCATCTTGTCCAGGAAAGCCAGGTTGATCCTGAGGACCAGTGCTCCGGCATAGGAGCCATCGCTGGTGTGCAAAGGCCCCCCCACGAACAGCGCGTAGCTCTGCAGTTTGGTGTCGTAATAGGGCTTGCAAATGGTTACCCCTCTCCGCAAAAAGCCCACAAAGCTTCCAGGGATGTGGAACGGCTGATCAGCGGGGAAAGATGCAAGTGCGGTACCGTCCGGCCTCACGAAGGCTACACCGACGTACGCCGGCTGGTCGTATATCGTCCTGGAGCTCAGGATAGCCTCGGCCACTCTCTCCATCCTTTGATTCACATCCTCCCCGACAGCCCTACGCCCAATGAGTGTATCCGCTACCTCTGGATCGTCAGCTTCGAGACCACTGGTCACAACCTTCACATCCCCTTCCATACTGGTGATCCATCCCTCTACACTCTGGGCATGCCCATCGGCGAGCATGGAAAGGGCTATGGCGGATTCACGGTAGTGAGCATCCTTGATGGAATCATAAAGTACCAGGCTGGAAATGAGCATCGCTATCCCTAAAGCAACGGACATCCACAGGATTATTTTCGTACCTATGCGGAGATTGTGCAGCCACTCCCGTATCTTTTTTGCCATGCTTTTTGTATTCCCTCCTTCGTCCCGACGCAGGCTATCGGCCAAGCATCGTGACGTCCAGCAGCCAAACGATCTCGCCCCCATCGATCACTGCTATCCCCTGCAGCGCCGGATGGACCCTATTTTTCAGAAGCTGGGGGATGGGGTAGATGGAGCTGAGAGGTAGATTCAACATCCCGGATACCCACTCTACCTCCCAATCGATATTCCCCTTAGAGGGTCCCAACAGCATTCCGCCCTGACCATCTCCAGTAATGCCGAGAGCCTCCGCCAGAAAGCGGATATCCTTCCCGTCAGCCTGTTTCCCCATTGGTAGCACCCATTGCACCTGGGATGGTGGTGCCCCCAGGGTTACGTCGTGAACCTTGAAAACGAGGAATTGCACCTCCCCCATAGCTATTCTCCCTTGGCAACCGAGTGGATCAGCGATTCCAAATCTACCACGGAAAGCAGAATCTGTTCCTCGCCGTCTTTCTCCTTCTGGAGCACGAGACCTTTGAGGAACCGCGTGTATGGCTTCTGAGGCATGACGTCCGTTGGCTTCATATCCGATATCGGCATCCGTTCCAGAGATCCCGAATCGTCCATCACCAGGGCAGCCTCGATATTGTCAACGCGCACGAATGCCATATAGGATTCTTCTAGCGGCCTCGGGTGATTTACCTCGAATGCTGATCGGGGGTCGAGCACTGGCAGTGCCTTGCCGCGCAGGTTCACCACTCCAGCTATGGGAGGGCCGGCTCCAGGCACCGAGAACACCCTGGGCATGTGGGCCACTCTCTCCACGTATTTGGATTCGATCGCATACAGGTGTGTTCCCCATGGGAATACCAGCAACAGGAGTTTTTCTTCTTCCTCCTGTCCAACATTCCGCAGGGCCTCGGCTTGCCCCAGTATCTCTCTCCAGTTGAACTCTTCAGTCACCGGAGAGGATCCTCCTCAATTGCTCTCTGCTGATGCTCTTGACCAAATGCCTTTCTTCGCTGAGATAGGTAGCCAGCTTCCTCAGGCTCCACCGATTCGCGTCCACTCCGAGCTCGGTGGGTGGAGTGGC
>WFSD01000080.1 GCA_015486235.1 Anaerolineae bacterium | reverse complement strand
CTGTCTTTCTGCTCGTAGCCTGTCGAGCACCTTCGCGAGATGCGGAGATTGGCTCCAGAGACTCCGGAAAACGAAGTAATTCCTGGGGCCCGTAGGGCCCCCAGGAATCAACCCGCCTTCCTGGAGGCTCCGTCAACCCCTGGCAAGCCACAGCACAAGCCCTGTATCGAGTGTGAGGGCTCCCAGGAACGTTTCCGGGCCTTGATTTGCTTTGGAATCCCGACCCCGATTGACGTTTGGAAGTTGGCTTTCCCCGCTGTATAATAAGCTTCGAGTGTCATAGGAGTCAGAGTGTTTCATAAACTTCGCAGTGGTGCCCGGAATATTGTGCTGATGGTTGCAAGCGCGCAAAGTCCGCCACAATAAAAGGGATGTTTTGGGTAGTGGGGGCCAGGGGCAACCTGTGGGCTGCCCCCACTTTCAGGATTGACCGCCTAAATCCGAACGCTACCCCAGAAAAAGATACGTCGAAACGATCTGGTGGCGAAGCTATGCCATGATACTTGAACATATCATGGTGCATCACAGTTAGGAGGTATGACTTAGATGACGAAAATAGTGGCCACGCCAGAGCCGCTTTCTATTGCGGCTCTGGCACTGGATATGTTGTTAGCATTTCTTCTTTCAGCGATTGTTGCGTGGTACTATGCTCGCTTCGCCGAGACGCTTTCCAATCGGGTCAAATTTGCCAAGCAGCTCCCTTTTCTTAGCCTCACCACTGTATTGGTGATCTCGGTGGTCAAGTCATCGTTAGCACTTTCGTTGGGACTGGTTGGTGCTCTCTCCATCGTGCGATTCCGTACGGCAATCAAGGAACCGGAAGAGTTGCTTTACCTCTTCCTGGCCATTGCCATCGGCCTGGGGATGGGCGCCGATCAGAGGGTTCCAACTCTGGTGGCGGTGGGGATCATTTTCCTGCTCTTGCTGGGCAGCACTATTTTGAAACCTAAGCTGCACAGGCGCAATCTCTACGTGAATATTCAAGTGCCAGCCGGGGGAGAGGATGGCGGCGTTTCCTTCTCCGCAGTCAACGATATTCTGGCCACACATGCTAGTTTCGTCGATATGCGTCGCTTGGAGAAACAGCCATCCTGGCTGCAGATGACGTACTTCCTGGATTGCAAAAACCAGGAAAGCTTAGCTGCTCTCATGGACGACCTGCAGGCTCGTGTGCCTGGCTGCACGTTCAATTTCGTCGAACAAAGCAACATGCCGGGGGTCTGAGCAATGCGCATCAAGAGCCGAAATCCATCCACTTCCGTTTCTTTCTGGCAGGGGATCAAGGAGTGGCTGTGCACACCGCAAGGGAGGAAACAGTTTGCAACAGTTTTCCTCGCAGGTGTCCTTTTGACAGCGGTGGTAGCTGCTTTGTATGGCTCCGTGGCTGGACGCTGGGTGCACACGGCATTTACCGCCCTGGACCGGGAGGCAACTAGCACGGTCAAAGACTACGCCGTTACCAACGACCTCCCGACCATGTATCTGGACATTGGCTTCAGAGAGTTTCAATTCCTGCGTGCTAAGCGGGACGAGGCGTGGCGTACTGGCATCTTGATAAACTCCGACAGCGATTGGCAGAAAGCCATTGTGCGCTTTCAAGGGAAAGCGGTTCCTGTGCACGTTCGCCTGAAAGGGGATTGGTCCGACCATCTCCATGACAAAAAGTGGTCGTTTCGCATAAAGACCCGCCACGGCAAGAAAATCATGGGCATGCATGTTTTCTCCGTACAGGCTCCCTGGACCCGCAACTACGTCAACCAATGGCTTTACTTCCAGGATTTGCGCCAGGCGGGTTTGCTCACACCCCGCTACACTTTCATCAACCTGGTGGTCAACGGCGAGAAGTGGGGAATCTATGCGTTGGAAGAGAGTTTTGCGAAGGAATTGCTGGAGTCTCAGGGCCGGCGAGCAGGAGTCATCGTCCGCTTCGACGAAAACCTCTCATGGCTCTATCGTGCGGGTTTCGGTGATTCCCTGCGCAATCTCTATCCCTCCAGTGCCGATCGCATCGGCAGCACCATTCGAAAAGAGAAATTTGCCCTGGTCGATGATTTCGAGAGCACCAAAGTACAGAGCGATCCGATTCTGAGAGAGGAAAGGGACGCCGCTATCAGCCTGCTACGGGGGTTCGAGAGCGGCAAGCTCTCCGTCTCGCAGGTTTTCGATCCAGAGCAATTTGGGCGTTATATGGCTCACAACAATCTCTGGTCCGAGCGCCATGGGTTGCTCTGGCACAACGAGCGGTATTACTACAATCCGCTGACGGCACATTTGGAACCCATCGCCTACGATTCATTGCCGCTAGCCGAGTTTTACGGTCCTTTCACCGATCTGGCGCGGTACGACGACCCGGCGGTGATGAAAGCGTATGTGGACGAGGTCAACCGCATCGCCGATCCTGCTTATCTGCAGCAGTTCCAGGCCAAGTTTGGCGCGCAATACGAACATTACCGGCAGGTTCTCGGGCAGGAATTCCCTTTGAGCGATATGAAGCCGCCCTGGCCTATGCTGGCCGAACGCCAGCGTCTTTTGCGCATTGCTTTGCGGCCACCGCAGACAGTATACGCCTACCTGCCTCCGCAATCGGTGAGTTCCTCGGTCGATCTGAAAGTTGCCAATATCCTCCGATACCCCGTGGTCTTGCAGAAACTAAGGGTAGGGAAGTCGTGGTTGCCGGTGAACAGGGCATGGATATCGCCTCGGGATCGAAAGCTGCTCTACCCTGGAGATGCGCCTATCCTGCGCTCGGCGCCGGAACAGATGCCAGTCTACCTCACCCTGCACCTGCCTGAGACAGCTTTGCAGCGATTGGTGCCGACCGGCACGACGGTTTATTCACACACCTGGCAGCTTGTCACCAGCCTTTATGCCGTGAATAGGCCGATTACCGTGACGGTCAAAATGTACTACCCTCCGTTGTTGACAGCCCAGGCTGCACCAACTCAGCCGACCGTGAAAGAGGCGCTGGAGCGTTATCCATTCTTGACCACGGCGTCGGAAGATGGCTTCCTGAAGCTCAGACCCGGAACCTGGTCGGTGAACGGAGACCTTATCCTGCCTGATAAGATGGGGTTGATGGCTGACCAACCTGTGACACTTACTTTCGGTAGCGGCGCTATCCTCTATGCTAATGGGCCGCTGCATCTGGACGGCCCCGAACCGGACAGCATCCGGTTGTTGCCGAAAGGAAGCGGATGGGGTGGCATCATGGTCAATTCTGCGGGCCAGCGCGTGTCCCTGTTGCACCACGTCCTCATCAGCGGCACCATCGGCATCCGCCGGTCGGGGTGGATTGCCAGCGGAGGCGTTACGTTTTACAAGAGCCCGCTGCTCATAGACGGTTGTCGCCTGCTGCATACCAAAGCAGGAGATGACATCAACATGGTGCATAGCAAATTCGAAATACGTAATTCGGAGTTTGCCTACACCGCCTCCGATGCCATAGACGGCGATTTCGTGCAGGGTAGCATCCACGATTGTTCCATTCATGATCTGGGCCTGAATGGCGACGGCGTGGATATGTGCGGTAGCCGGGTGCGGGTCGACCGAGTGAGATTCCAGCACATCTACGACAAGGGCATATCTGCTGGTGAACAAAGTGTCATCACCGCCACACGCGTCTTCGCTGAGGATGTGGCCATGGCGGTGGCAAGCAAGGATTTGTCACGGGTGCGGGTTGACGATATATCCGTGCGCAACGCGCGGATAGCAGGCCTGGCCGCGTATCAGAAGAAAGAGGCCTACGGGCCTGCTACCATCATCGCGACCAATGTCCGATTTCTGGATAGCTCCCCCCACACGCTGGTGCAAAAAGGCAGCAAGATCAAGATAGACAATGTCGACGCACCGACTACGACTATGAACATAAAAACGTTTTACAGGCGGCTATCTGCCGTTGCGTCCATGCGGAAGTTGCAAATAAGCTTTGGCCGGGCGATCAGGTTGGAGGGTACAACCCTTTTCACACCCAAGGTCAAAGCCGGGAAAAACCTGGAGTTCTCCCTTTACTGGCGCGCGGTCAGCGTGCCTGACAAGGACTACACAGTTTTCGTGCACGTGCTCGACCCTTCCGGTCGGCAGGTCGCACAGCGTGATGTAATGCCTGCGAACAACAGTTCTCGTACTTCAGGGTGGAGGCGGGGGCAGTTTCTGGACGATTTCCACAAGGTCGCTATTCCAAGAAACGCCCTGCCTGGGACATACCAGGTGCAGATTGGTTTGTACGATTGGAAGACTGGCGTCCGTTTGCCCGCCGTGGCCGCCGACGGGAAGGAGTACAAAGATGACATCGTCGATTTGACTACTTTCCAGGTAGGGAGATGAACGAGACGTCCTGGCGTTACGAGATCAAGATCAATTGCGCCGACATGTATCTCTCGCTCCTGCGCAGCTGGGTGCAGGTCCATCCGGCTGCCTTTTTCTCCTTTTACCCACCGCGGCAGGTAAACAGCCTTTATTTCGATAACATAGAGGGAGAGGCTTTTCAGGACAATCTGGCAGGAGTGAGTCGACGTCACAAGCTACGCTGGCGTTGGTATGGCGACGATTTGGGACTGGTGCGTGGATCTTTGGAGTTGAAAACCAAGGTTGGCCGGCTGGGCAGTAAGATGCTCCTCCCCATAGAGAGCTCGTTCGATTTCCGTCACCTCACCTGGACGGAGATACTGCGAAAGCTAAAACAGGGGGTAAATGGGCCATTCTCCTTCTGGCTGGAACAACTCTCACAGCCATACCTGATCACTTCCTATCGGCGCGAGTACTACGAAACGATGGATCGGGAAGTACGGCTGACTCTGGATTCGGGGTTGTGCGTTTATGAGCAGCTATTGCAGGCGCGTCCCAATGTCACCTGTCCGGTTTGCTCTAACGAGATGGTGCTGGAAATCAAGGCAGACCGACAATGGGAGGCGCGGATCACCGAGATTCTGGCTACTTTACCGGCCGTCCAGGTAAGCAGGAACTCCAAATATGTCAATGGGGTTCTGCACGCTTTGAGTGGCCTGTAAGTCATGGTTGAGGACAGTGCCCCGAAGTTTGGCAGATAGGCGAGGACAGGTTACAATTAGTTCGTTTGGGGTTGATGGGATCTGAGGCCTTCTCGGCAAGCCCTCAGACCGCTGGGATTTGCTTCGAATTCCTTCACTCTCCGAAGTTTGACAAATCATATACTTCTTCTTTATAATGTTGGCCTTGAAGAAGGTGATTTTCACGGAGGAGAACACCACGCCGAACGGGCAGGAAAGAGACTCTTTCAGAAATGCATTGCCTGCCATCTCTTTTTCACGAGCGACCATTCGGTCTGAGTTGTCGCATTGAGAAGAGTTGGGCGGCACAGAGCCTTGGGAAGCGGACTACCAGCCCGCCCCAGGCCAACATTGTCAGATGTCGTATGTTGCCCAGCCCCTCCACTCCAGGTAGCAGTTGTCCGTACCTGAACAGTTATGTCACAGTTGCCCGCACTAGGTACTTCTATATCGTGTTCTGATGTTCGGACAGGAGGTTTGGATATGGCGGGTAGCGGAGGGCACTGCCCTTCGCCACCTGGGGAATTCAGGGTCTGACGCCATCCCGAAATACCGATCCGTTCCGGCGAAGAGATGATGGCCGAATTCATATCCAAAGCTCGGCGTGTCCGATTGTAATTAAGAGTGCGTGTTCGTGTTTCATGCAAAGTACATGAGGCTGTTTGACGCAAAGGGGGTGATAGCACCTGGTCAGCGAAATGGACGTAAATGGAGGTAGGGGGTAGGTTCCCTTAGCCCAGACGAATTTCCACGAAATCCGAACTATCTTTGAAGGAGGAGGAAAATTATGAAGTCCAAGAAGTTGTTCTTCCTGATGAGTGTGCTGCTGATCCTCTCTATGGTACTGGCAGCATGCGGCAAGGCCACGCCTACCAAGGCGCCCTCTGCGACCAAGGCACCTGCTGCGACCAAAGCTCCTGCCGCAACTAAGGCACCTGCTGCGACCAAAGCTCCTGCGCCGACCAAAGCGCCTTCTGGCAAGAAGTTCAAGTGCCAGGACAAGCTCGGATGCGTGGACATCGCACCGGGCGATCCCATCAAGATAGCGGCTTTGGCGGTTCTGTCTGGCCCGAATGCGTCTCTTGGTGAGGACTCGATCCATGGGATAGAGATAGCCATAGACGACGTTGGTGGGAAGCTGCTAGGGCATCCCATTGTGCTGGACAAAGAGGATTCGCTTTGCTCGCCTGAGGGTGGTGTAGCTGCGGCGCAGAAAGTAGCTGCAGACAAGAGCATCGTCGGTGTGATAGGGACGAACTGCTCCAGCGCTGCGAAGGTGGCTGCGCCTGTGATCTCAGATGCGGGCATGGTGATGATTTCGCCGTCCAATACAGCTCCGTATCTGACGGATCCGAAGTCTCACTCCCCGGGGTATCTGCGGACTGCCCACAACGACCTGTTCCAGGGGTCTCTGGCTGCGGAGTTTGCGTACAAAGCGCTTGGGAAGAGAAGAGCTGCCACCATTCATGATGGTAGTGTGTATGCAGAGCAGCTGGCGAATGTGTTTGCAAACACATTCAAGAAACTGGGCGGCAAGGTAGT
>WFSD01000079.1 GCA_015486235.1 Anaerolineae bacterium | reverse complement strand
TGACAGACCCAGCCGCGGCCACGCTCACCGACATCGCCATCACCCGGACGATTCCTTTCACGGTGGTGGGAGGGAACATCCATGCTCTCCTGACCGTCCCGCCTCGCTGGACGCGCATCATTCGGGTCGACGGTGGCATGGAAGAGCCCACGCCGACGCCCACCGCTACGCCGAAACCCACCAGCACGCCGCATCGGACGTTCCGCTACCTCCCGCTGCTGCTGAGGGGATGGCACCGCCATTTCAAGCCCACCGCCACGCCCACCGTCAGAGCGACTGCAACGTCCTCTCCCACGCCGACACCCACGCCCACCGTTGGTGCAACAGCGACGGCTTCGCCTACGCCGCAGGCCGCCACTGTTCTCATAGACGCCGCCCTGGATCACAGTCCCGGCCCCCTCTCCCCCCTCTGGCGGCCCGGAATCGTGTGGCAGGGCGGCGGTGGCGGCGGCTCCAGCATCAACCCCTATCTGGTGGATTTCTGGATCGATCAGGGCGGGTTCCAGCGCATTGGGTTGGTGCGCATCGTGCCGGAACTGGACAGCATCTCCCGCAACAGGTATCACCTGCACGACTACGCGACCCTGGTCGAACAGGTGCGGGATCACGGGGGCCGCCTGCTGGTGAAGATTCGGACCACGCCCAAGGAGTACACGAACACCACCAATCCTCCACCTGAGTGTCTGCCCAACGACCCCAGCGACTACCGATATGACTACCGCTATGCCAAATACGGCGTTGCCGACGACAAGCGGGTGGACTACGGCAGGATGATCCAGGATTTCATTCGCTACTTCTCAGCCCAGGGAGAGACTGTCACCAACCAGGAACTGTTCGGCGACGGCCTCGCTCACCCCACCCTGGGCATGCCCAACGTGCTGTATGAGCTGTGGGACGAGCCCAACTACGACATGCTCTGGTGCGACACCGAAGAGCACTTCCTCGACCTGTACCAGCTCATCGTCCAGGCAGCCGACCAATTGCGGGCCCAGGACCCTCATCTCCTGCCCTTCACCATCGGCGGGCCCGGCTGGCGGGAGCGGACCAAGCGCAACGACGGTCTTCCTCCGGGCTTTGGCGCTCCCGATTCCAACTGCCTGCCAGCGGACAACCCTGATTGCGGCGCCATCCGGCGTTTCTACGATAGTCTGAAGGAACGCGGGTACCTGGAAAACGGACACGTGAGCTGGTGGAGCTATTCCTATCTGCCCACGGAGCTGACCGTTGGTGAATCCCGCACGCACCTGAACAACATCCGCTCCATCCTGAACGATCCCCGCTACGAAGGACATTACACGAAGACCCTCATCGTCATCGGCGAGTGGGGGCCGCCTTTCGGCAACGCAAAGCTCGACCTGTTGCCGTCCGACGCATGGAAGGACGAGGCTCACATTTACTTCGGGCTAGACATCAACGACGACAACGAAGTGGGAGCGTCGTTGATCCCGGCCCGCCTCTGGGACATGACCCGCGCCAGCCCGCCGCCGGATTACCAGTCCTACTACGGGGTAGGGGAGTGGCCGGAGTCGGACTACCTGCCCCTCTTCAAGGGGACGACCGGTGTCATGACGGCGCAAGCTCTGGGATTGCGCAAGGCCATCAGCAACGTCTTCCTGATGCTCAGCCATCTGCAGAACCGAGAACTGAGCACTACATACCGTGCCAACCCCCGTCTCAACATGGTGGCCACGTCCAGCGAGGATGGACGCAAGCTGGCGGCGCTGCTCTGGTATCACCCCAGCATCATCCCTTACGAGGCCGACGACACGGTGACGTACGACGATCTGCTGGGCGACCTAGCACGGGACGGCATCGGACCGATGGCGGTGACCATGAATTTCGAGAACCTGACCCCTGGCGCCACCTACACCCAGACCCTCTACGTGGTGGATGACACCCACAGCAACTCGTTCACCTACCGCCATGCCGTGCTCGACGACCTGGCAACCCACTGTGGCAACGACCCCACGCAGTGGCAGAGAGCCTGCATCTACCAGCGCGTCGGCGAGATCAACACCTGGACTCTGGACGAGGATGGCGCGTCCGTGGCCCTGGAGGCTACCACCGGCTCCCTGACCGCCGACGATCAGGGCCGTGGGGAGCTCACCCTGACCGCGAACCCGTACTCGGTCTGGCTGGTCACGCTGGAGCAGCGCGCATCTCCGTGAGCCGGGGGGTCCCCGGAAAGCTGACGATTCTTCACAAACCCTTCACAAACCTACAGTAAGATTATCGCTGAAACATGGGAAAATGGTTCATTTGCCTATTGACTCGAAAATTGTCGTCCACTATAGTATTGGTAACAGGTTATCCGGGTGCAAGGTTAACCTGAAACATAGAGTGCATTTTCATGCAATTTGAGGAAAGGAGATATTGAACCCATGAGACGAACCTGGCATTTCGTGGTACTTCTGTTTCTGGCGCTCGTCCTGATTCTGAGCGCATGTTCTTCGAGCGAGGCGCCTGCTCAGGCGCAGCCCACCGCATCCGCAAGCGTGTCTCCGACGGCCCCCAGGGCCGGAGCCGGAGCGCAAACGTCGCAGCAGGCGCAGCGACCTGCGAAGCCTGGCAAGAGACGCCCTACTCCGGCAGGACCCCCGCCCAAGACGAAGCAGCATCCTCAGGCGGGCAGACCTCCCGCCGGATCGAAACAGCATCCTCAGGCGGGAAAACCTCCCACCGGATCGAAGCAGCATCCTCAGGCGGGAAAGCCACCTGTCGGGGCAAAGCAACAATCCCCGGAGGGCAAACCCGTAACTCCGGCCGGCGGATCGTCTTCCTCCACACAACCGGCGAACTCGCCCCTCGGCGTGGCCTTTGGCCCATTTCAGGAAGTCCAGAAAAAGGGCACGCAAAGTAGTCTGGGCGGATTCATGACCTATATCCATGACCTCGGCATCTCCCGGACCAAAGTTTCCTTCTACTGGTCGCATCTGGAACCCAAGCCGGGGCAGTACGACTTCCGGGAACTGGACTCCTACCTCGACCAGCTAGGCCCTGACGACCAGGCGCTGCTCAACCTGTTCACCGACGGTTGGTGCACCACCGGCGATGAAGTGAACTCCTTCAAGGGCGCTCCCCTGCGCGAGTGTCCCGAAGGGCAGACCAACTGCACCACACACTGCGACGAGTACTATCGCGAGTTCGTCACCAAAGTCGCTCAAGAGGTGCGTGACCACGCCCACGGCGGCATCCGCTACATGCAGCGGGATACGGAGCCCGCTTCGGGGCGGCATTTCCCTGCTGACGAGCCTGAAGCCTACGTCCAGTTGCAGCACATTTTCTACCAGGCCGTCAAGAGCGTGCTGCCCGATGTGCCGGTCATCGGCGTAAACAACAACGGCAACTTCAGCGCCCACGATATGGGCGATCCGCAGTCCGTGGATTTCTTCGATTACGTTCTGCAGCACAGCAAGGACGACTTCGACCTGCTGGACATCCGGCTCTACGGGGATATCTACGCCATCTCTCATCGGGTGGAGTGGTTCCGTTCCCGGATGCAGCGGTACGGCTATCAGAAGCCCGTCGTGAGCACCGAGTACGGTGGTGTGGATCCACGCACGCTGCACGACGGGAGCAAATATTTGTTTATGGATCAGCTCCATCAAATAGAAGCTAACTGCCAGAACCAGGGCGACGGCGCCAACCCAAGGTGCATCCGCAAGTGGGCCAGGGAGCATCCCGACCAGATCCATCCCAAGCTGCGCCCTTTCCTTGGCGTCGCTTCGGACGATGAGCAGGCGCACTACGAGCAACTCCATTGTTACGACATCGCCCAGCGCAGCGTCACGGCTTTGGGCGAGGGTGTGCAGGCTTTGTGGTGGTGGAATCTGCAATCCCCCGGCACCGACCTCATCTTCGGGCAGATGCGCCTGCGCACGCCGGATATGCAAGAACTGCCGGGCTACGCCTGCTTCCAGCGCTTTGCCAGCCTCATGGGCGAGACCACTTCCGTCAAGAGAGTTGACGTGGGGAATCCCGACATCTACTTCTTCGAGGTGAAGAAATCCGATGGCTCCTCCATGTTCGTGGCGTGGCATCGGGAAGGCCGCCTGGACCTGTACGACGCTGCCGCGGCCGACCCTGTGAACGTCTCCCTGCCCGTCCCATTCTCCAAGGCGAAAGTGACCGGTGCCCTGGGTGGCGAAAAGAGCGTGGACGTTTCCGGCGGCAAGCTGACAATTGCTCTCTCCAGCGAACCGATCTTCATCGAAGGGGAAGGCCAGGCCTCCATACCGAGGCCCGTCGCCTCGCCGCGACCCGTTCCCTCGCCCACGCCGACTCCAGCAGCCACCCCCGTTCCCTCTGGCAGAGCGGAGAACCTTCAGGTGGGATTGAATTTCATCCGGTTTTACTTCAAAGATGATTCGCGCTTCCAGCCAGACTTCATCTTCCAGGACTTCGCCGATCTGGGCGCGCAGGCG
>WFSD01000078.1 GCA_015486235.1 Anaerolineae bacterium | reverse complement strand
TTGTCTGGTTCAAAATGCTCCATAGGCATCGCTCCTTCCCTATCGCCTCCATTCCTTGTATGCCCGGCGCATCTCCCGCTCGTAATCCCGCTTGGCGATCGCCTCACGCTTGTCATACTTCCTCTTGCCTCGAACCAGGGCGATCTCCACTTTTGCCTTGCCATTCTTCAGGTACATCCGGAGGGGCACCACCGTCCACCCCCTCTCCTGCACGCGCCCCATCAGACGGTTTATCTCCCTGCGGTGGAGCAAAAGCTTGCGGTCGCGCGTCGGGTCGTGGCTGGCATATCCTCGGTGCTCATAAGGAGATATGTGGACATTGACCAGCCACGCCTCCCCGTCCCGGAAGGCAACATAGCCGTCTTTCAGGCTGACCCTGGACGCGCGCACGGATTTTATCTCGGTGCCGGTGAGGGCTATGCCAGCCTCGTATTTCTCCTCGATGAAATAGTCGTGGTACGCTTTCCTGTTCGTCGCCACGACCTTGAACTCTTCCTTGCCCACATGGTGCTCCTATTTCCCGGTCAACAGATACTCCACAGCCCTATCCAGTTGCGGGTCCTTCCCTGCTTTTTCGTCCTCGGTGGTCATCTTGACCACGATATCCGGCATCAAGCCCTTGCCGTGGATCGCCCTGCCGCCCGGCGTGAACCAGTGAGCTATGGTCACTTTCAACTCAGAACCATCGGAAAGCTGTTCCAGCGACTGCACCGACCCTTTGCCAAAAGTCTTCTCACCCACCAGGATGCCACGTTTGTGGTCCTGGATCGCCCCCGCGACGATCTCGGAAGCGCTGGCCGTGCCGCCATCCACCAGCACCACCAACGGGATGTCAAGGGCAATGCCACCGGATTCCGCTTTGTAATGCTTCTCCCTCCCGTCTTTGAATCTCTCGATAAGAATATCGCCGCTCTTGATGAACTCGCTTCCGATGGTAATGCCTGCATCCAGATAGCCGCCCCCGTTACCCCTCAGGTCGAAAACCAATCCTTTCGGGTGTCGTTTCAGAAGGGATTTCAGGTCGTCGCGCACCAACTTTGGAGAGTTCTCGGTAAAGCTTGTGAGCCGCAGGTAAGCGATGTCGTTTGGAAGCATTTTACTCTCTACGGTCGGGATCTCTATGCGAGATCGGACGACCTCCACATCGAGCGGCTTCTCCCCTACTTTTCGGACAATGGTAAGAGTGACTTTACTCCCAGCGGGGCCACGCACCAGCATGATTGCCTCTTCCAGGGAAAGATGGGTGATGTCCTTGCCATCTACAGCGATTATCACATCACCCCGGCGAATGCCCGCCTTCCACGCAGGTGAATCCTTAAACGGCTTGACGACGAGGATGCCGCCACCTTTCGCCTGTCTTACCACCGCCCCAATTCCCTCGAAATGACCGGACATGTCCTCGGTAAACTGTTTGGCTTCCTCAGGCGTAAAGAAATTGGTAAAAGGATCTCCCAGGCTGGATACGATGCCCCGCACAGCATCGTATGCAGCTTCCCTCGGCGAAGGCAGGTTGCCGTAGAAGTCTTCTTGCAGGACACCCCATGCTTCCCATACGATACCAAAAGCATCTTTCAGGGTTGCCGGAGTCGAGGCAGGTGTGATGGTGGCCTCCCTTGTAGGGGTCTCCGGCACGATGGTAGGCGTGGAGATCGCTGGCAACAAAGTATGGTACTCCGCCCCCAACACCATACCTACCGATATGCCCAAGACGAAAATGACTGCCACAAGCAAAATACGAAGCAGTGTCTTCATGTTTTCTCCCCGTATCTCAGCAGCGCGCTAAGCTTTTCCGGAGCGAATCGTCCCCGATCGCTCTTAGCTGAAGCGAGCCTGTTGGTCGCTCATCCGGTAAGCGGCCAGAAACGAATTCTTGAACTCCAGGAATGTTCCCTGTCTGATCTGACGGCGGATCTCAGCCATCAACCACTGTATGAAATGCAAGTTGTGGATTGTCGCCAGCCTCAGGGCGAGGGTTTCTTTCGCCACGAAAAGATGCCGCAGGTAAGCCCGGCTGTAGTGCTGACATGTGTAGCAGGTACACCCGGGTTCCACCGGCAATGGGTCTTCCGCAAACCGGGCGTTCCGGATATTCAACCTGCCATGTCGGGTCATAAGGCCACCGTTCCTGGCAACGCGGGTCGGGAAGACGCAGTCGAATATGTCTACTCCCCGCGCGACCGCCTCCAGAATGTCCTCCGGTGTGCCGACGCCCATCAAGTACCTGGGCCTTTCCCGTGGGAGGAGTGGGATGGTCACGTCCAGCGTCGAGTATGTCTCCTCCTTGGTCTCGCCGACACTCAAACCGCCAATGGCGTAGCCATGGAACCCAAGTGATGTCAGGTATCTGGCGCTTTCCTGCCGCAAGTCCGGAAAGATACCTCCCTGCACTATGCCGAAAAGTGCCTGGTCCTCCCGTCGGTGCGCCTCCAGGCAACGCGCAGCCCAACGATGCGTCCGAACCAGCGCTTCCTCGTTGTAGACACGGTCCTTCGGCGCAGAGCACTCGTCCAGCACCATGACGATATCCGCCCCAATGGCTTCCTCGATGGCTATCACTTTCTCCGGCGTGAACCGATGGATAGACCCGTCTATGTGAGATCGGAACGTGACACCGTCGTCATCCACTTTGCGAAGAGGTGCCAGGCTGAACACCTGGAACCCTCCGGAGTCGGTCAGGATCGGCCCACGCCAGTTCATAAAACGGTGCAAACCCCCGAAGCGCGCAATAAGCTCGTGCCCAGGGCGCAGATACAGGTGATAGGAATTGCCAAGGATCAATCTGGTGCCCGTTGCCTCCAGCTCCTCCGGCGTCAGGGTTTTCACCGCGGCCTGAGTGCCCACAGGAGCAAACACGGGCGTCGGTATATCCCCATGGGGCGTTCGGTAGACGGCAGCCCTCGCCGCGCTTCTGGCATCCTCTGCTTCTATCTCGAATTCAAACATAAAAACAATTATATCCGGAGGGACGGAATGTGGCAAAGAAGGAAGCCCCGGGGATTTCAAAGCAAATTGAAGGCACGAAATCGCTTCAGGGGCATTCTTGACGCTTCTGAAGCGATCCGCTACTCGCCGTTGGGGTTGATGTAGAGCCATAATGGTTCTGGGGATTCCTGGGGGCCCTACGGGCCCCCAGGAATTACTTCGTTTTCCCCGGGGATTTCGAAGCAAATCAAGGCCCGGAAACGCTCCTGGAAGCCCTCACACTCGATACAGGGTTTGTGCTGTGGCTTGCCAGAGATTGACGAGAACCTCCCGAAAGGCGGGGCAAACCCTGTGAGCGCAGGCCCGCCTGACAATTTTCTGCAGATACTTTTGACAAAATTATGGAAATAGCATATTATAGCGAAAGGCGCACTGATGGGGAATGCGCCCGGAGTTCTAGAAAACGGAGGGAGGCGCTTGAAGCGCTTAAAAAACACAGCATGCGAGCCTGATACGCCGGCAGGCAGGATAATCGCATACCTGCAACGCCATGGATCCGCCAGTGTGAAAGACCTGGTGAGCGCTCTGGGCGTGACCACCAATGCTGTGCGCCAGCAGCTTACGCAGCTCCAAACTGGCGGGTGGGTAACATCCAAGCTATGTCGAAGAGGGGTGGGCAGGCCGTACCGTCGCTATCTCCTCACCGACGAGGCAAAGAAAGAGATTTCGTCCAGGGTGAACGACCTCCTGATCCCGCTGTACCGGCAATTGGCGCAGGATCCAAATAGCGAGGCAAGCAAGCAGCTTCTTTCGCTCCTGAAAGCGGAGATGGTCCACCGGTACCGCGAAGCCATGGAACCCGGAACGACTCTGGAGAGCCGCCTGAATGCGCTGGCGCGGAAAATGGAGGAAGATGGGCTCCAGGCAGAGGTCATCCGGCAAGGGGATGTCATCCTATTGCAGGTATATGCATGCCCCTATTACTCCCTTGCCAGGGAAGGGGACGCCATTTGCAGGATAAGCAGAGATGCCATGGCCCAGGTGCTTGGCATTCCCGTGGAAAAAGCCAGGTGCAAGGTGGGCGAGCATACGTTTTGCTGTTTCAGAGTGCGGAGTGACGGAGAAAGACAAAAATAGCTGGGTAGATGCGTCGTCCGGCGAAAGCTGTACAGCTTACATGACCTGCAGAGTGTTATTGGAAAAGACGAAAAGCCTCAATTTGAGGACTGAAAGCAATATTATATTAGGAGGATACAGTGATGAGAGGCGCTCTTGAGATCAAAGCCCTGCACGTGCAGGTGGAGGGAAAAGAGATACTGAAAGGCGTGAACCTGACAGTCCATCCCGGGGAGGTTCACGCTCTCATGGGGCCCAA
>WFSD01000077.1 GCA_015486235.1 Anaerolineae bacterium | reverse complement strand
GCATCTGCCAGCTTCCAAACAGCTGATAGTGTGGGATGGAAAACCGTCCCCTCTGGTCGACTTTCCGTCAGCGCTGAAAAGTCACAAGGAAATACTGGAAGGAACCACCAGGAAATTAGATGCCGAGTACAGACTGCAGGAGATACGCGCTGTAGGCAGAGCATTCAAGGTAAGACTGGGAAGTGGCCGGAAAGTGGAGATTGCAATGCGCCTGGCGCAGTACATGATGGACGGGGAGGTGCTGTTCCCATTGATACGAAGCCTCACCCGTGACGAACGTCTCGCGGTTGCAGCGATATTCTTGGATATGGAATCCTTCTGTGCCCAAAACATGGCGGAATTTCTCTATAGGGGCTTTGAGCCTGAGACGCCCTGGAAGGATGTCCGTGATTCTCTGGAAGATCGCGGTCTCTTCGTATACCCGGTTACTGGCTTAAGCCCGACCAGGCTCATCCCGGGTTTGGGAGAAGACCTGCTTCAGATTTCTACAGTTGACCTGCAGGGAGAACCGGCCACCTCCCATACCCCGTGGGATCTTTTGAAGATAGCGTATCAGATCATTGCGGCAATCGATTCTAAGGAATACTATCTCGAGGAAGCGGAGAAACCCACCTCTCTACCTATCTCGTATATATCGCACAGCCTGTTCACCTGGCATCCCGAGTGGGCTATTTTGCCGAGGAACGTATCGCTTTTCCCGGTTTATTTCCGGGTGAAGGAACCCTGGCATAAGGACATGGATGCTCTATCTCAAGGTTTTGGCATTCCGGCGTCCGTAATACAGGGGATTTTGGAGTCGCTCGAATCGCTGCATGTCCTGTACGTACATGAAAACAAGTGGACCGTCAATCGCAAGAGTTTCAGGCGTTTCATCAAATGGCCTCAGCGCTACCAGTTACGTGGATTGGCCGTGGGTATCATCCAGCGCGCGGGCAGATATGCGATCCACAGCATGTCCCAGAAATACAGCTATCGCTTTGCGGCTTATGTAAGAAAGGACATTTGGTGGCGCTTCCCCCCAGAAATGGATGATTGTGAAGCCGACCTGGTTGCCGTTATCTCTGGGTTCTTCGCGATGTTGCCGCCTGGCAAGTGGGTGCCATGGGACGAGGTAAAGAAATTCCTGAAAGTATGGACGAATATCCGCTCTGCGATAGCGGCTGGTGCGCTGAGGTTCTTCACGGATCCTTTGGAGGACTGGCAGGAATTCTTCTGGCAGTTCGTATCCGAGGTGCTCCTGATAATGGAATATGTCGGCGCTCTGGACGTGGCGAGACAGGACGGCAAGATAACGCACATACGTGTTACCTACCTCCACGAGCTTACCTCCATGGTAGAGGAGATGGACGGGGCGTTGAGGAAGGAAGGCGGAGTCCAGTCCGAGGGCGATATACAAGTTTTAGTGCGCCGCGGTCATGCCCGCATCGACGTTCCGCTGCCAGCCTCATCTCGCATCATAAGCCTTCTGGAAAAATGGGGAGCATCGTCCGAGATCGGATCCGGCAAATTGCGTTTCACCTGGACGCTACCGGCACTTGGCAATCTATTCCAGAAAGGGGAGACGCCGGAGACCGTTTTCGCCAAATGGGAGGAGGCCGCTGGTTCCGCCATGGTTGCCACCATGCAGGAATGGGTGCAAAGGACTTTCGATCGCTTTGGTAAGGTACACCTGTACCCCGATGTGTTGGTTGTCCATTTTCGGGATGAGATTACCCGCCGCCATGTAGAGGCCGCCCTGCCCGATTTGCGCAAGCACATCCGTGGTGA
Source organism: Anaerolineae bacterium (assembly GCA_015486235.1). Taxonomy (GTDB): domain Bacteria; phylum Chloroflexota; class Anaerolineae; order S016-19; family S016-19; genus S016-19. The sequence goes on along the minus strand of WFSD01000077.1, from coordinate 1,938 downwards.
GATAGATGGCAATACCATACTCCTGGATGCAGGCAGTGCAGATGAGTTGTACTCTGTGTTGAATAAAGAAGGCTATACACCCAAGCGGGTGCGTGTGGATATTGGGGGGAGAAAGGCATGAAATCGATCTCCCTTAAGGAGCTGCTTGACGCTCAGCCAGAGAAGCAGTTGAAATTGTGGACAGAAATCTACCGGCCCAGGAAGCGGTATAGTTCCAGATACGAGGCTGAGCTATGGGTGAAGAAAATAACGTGTGATCCTATTCATGCCGTGAAGCGGTGGGGGGACATAAACATCGAAGAACAGGCGCTGTTTGGATTGGTGATTGCTTTCGGCGGGTGTGTGACTGGAAACAGGCTAGAGCGTCTTGTCATGGATCTGGGCCTGGGGCACGAGGAAAAAGGCGTGGTGACGGTGGACAAGCGTCCTGTGAAAGATCTCCTGCAGTCGATCTACAATGCCGCTCTCCTCTTTCGTTACACGGGCAACTGGTACACAGACTACTACGAGGAAGTAGGCGGGATGTGGTTCATCCCTCAGTGTGTGTCAGGGCGTCTGGCGATCGCCGGGAAACGGGCAGCGGATTCATGGCTCGAGAGAGTGCCACAGTTGAAGGCAGATACGGTTCAGAGCGCAGATCCGGAAACGATCCAGAGAGATATGGTTTTCTACTGGGGTGAAGCATGGCGCAGCGCTCTGCAGGTTTTGGTCTCAGGGCACATAGGCAAGCGCAGTTTCCAGTCGATCTACCCCGCGCTCGGAGGTATCGAGAAAGTAGCTTCTTCCGAGAAGGAGTCCATCTACGCCCGGTTTCTCCGTAACCTATTGCTCGGGCTCAAGCTAACGAAGGAGACGGGTTCCCATGTGTACGCTATGATCTTGCCAAAAGGCCACGCGCCGGAGTTCTGGAGATTTCCCTCATCGAAAAGGTTCAGGCGCATATGGCGCACGCTTCCCAAAATGAAGTGGAGTTTTATTCTCCCCACCGAGGCCCGCTCTTTTATCGGATTGTATTATGGCGACCGTACCAATGAACGAACTACTTTCTGGTTTGCCAAACTGTTGGGCTATCTCGCTGCATATCTGAGGAGGAAAAAACAGGGCGATGTGATCCGACTTGGATTGATGTGGAAGTTGATGCTGGATATGGGCAATCCGGTCGAGTGCGTCGTACCTGATATTCATCCCAGTAAAGACAACCCTGTCTACAACGGGAGGGCAGAAGAAATCGTTCTGGAGACAGCTGCAAGGGTCTGGCATTGGCTCGGGGCTGTGGATCTGCTATGGCAGGGAGGCAGCCTGGTTGGCATAAAGATTACTCCTATGGGCGAGTCTCTATTTAAAGGCAAGGTCCCGAACACCTTGCGGATGAAAAAGGCTGCGCCCATCGTGCAACCGAATTTTCAGGTGCTCGCCGTGGGTCCTGTCCCGTTGGAAGACCTGGCCCTGCTGGAGTTGGCGGCCGATCGAGTCAAGGTGGAGCACATGGTTGTGGAATACAGACTGGGCCGAAGGCGCTTCCTGGACTCCCTGGCCGCTGGCCTGGATGGGGAGTATGCCATAAGACACCTGGAGAGCGCTGCGACCGCGGGGTTGCCTCAGAATGTCCGTCGAAGCCTTGAGGAGTGGCTGGACGAATACAACAGGATCACGGTATATGAGGGAGGAATGCTGGTAGAAGCGGACGACCCTAACCTTCTCAAGCAGGCTATTTCTCTTCTGTCTGGGGATCCCGGGATCGTCCGGATAGGGGACCGGTGGGCGTTGATTCCCTCTTCGATGAGAGGCGACCTGAATAAGGTATTGACCCGCTTGAGGATGGTGCCGAGCGTTGTCCCCGATCCGGAGGCGGCGCTATCCGGGAGCGTGGAAGTGGATGCCGACGGCAGGATACGCCCGAGGATCAACCATCCCAGCCTTTATGTCATCGGTCAGTTG
>WFSD01000076.1 GCA_015486235.1 Anaerolineae bacterium | reverse complement strand
CCCAGTTCGCCCGTGGGCATGTCGTCCTTCCCGTTCTCCAGGGAGACGATTCGGGCGTCCACGTCGGGGAAGGGAAGGCCGATGCTGCCGACTTTGTGCATCCCTTTGTAGGGATTCGCCATGATGGCCGTGACCGCTTCGGTGAGGCCGTATCCTTCGATGGCGCGCCCTTTGGTCTTCGCCTCGAAATTCTCCTTGATGGCGACCGTCAGCGGGGCCGCTCCCACCCAGACGGCTTTCAGGCTGGTGAAATCGTACCTGTCCACGTCCGGCAGACTGGAGAGGGCCACCAGGATGGTGGGCACGGCCGCGGCCAGGGTAGGACGGTGTTTGTGGATGGTCTTGGCCATTTCGCTGGCACTGAATTTCGGCATCAGCACGATTTCCATGCCGGAGAGCACAGGTGCGTTCATGCAGACGCTCATGCCGTAGCCGTGGAACAGGGGAAGCACCGCCAGCATCCGCTCTTCCTCCGTCAGATGGCCCCACGCCTTGACCTGGTGGGCGTTGGCGACGACGGCGAAATGGGAGAGCATGATCCCTTTGGCGATGCCCGTTGTGCCGCCGGAGTAAATCATCAGCGCCATCTCGTCCGGGTCCGGTTCGGCCGGATGGAAGTCGGGCGGGGCGGAATTCCGAAGCATTTCTTTCATGTCGGTCATCGTGGCGCCATCGGCTTCCAGAGCTTTCTTCACCGACGGCTTCTCCCTGAACCTCTGCACGAGGTTCATCGGGAAAGGCAGGTAGTCAGCCAGGAACGCGTAAATCACATGTTTCAGGCCGGTTTTCTTCGACACAGCGGCGGCTTTCGGGGCGAACATGGGGATGGTGACGGCAATTTCGGCGCCGGAATCGTTGAAATGGAAAGTCAGTTCGTGGTCCGTGTAAAGTGGATTCAGCGGCACGACGACGGCTCCGGCTTTCAGCACGCCGTAGTACGCGATGAGGTAGCCCGGAAAATTCGGCAGCAGGAAGGCGATTTTATCCCCCGGCCTCACGCCCATCCCGCGCAGGGATGCCGCAAACCTGTCCGACGTCTCCTTGATGGTCGCATAGTCCGTCTGCTTTGCGAAGAACCTGGTGGCGGGGCGGTGGGGAAAACGCTGCGCCGTCTCGTCCAGGATGCGGTAAACCGGCATCCTTGGGTAGTCCAGGTGGGACGGGACTTCTTTGTCGTAATACTTCAGCCAGGGACGTTCCATCGGGTTTCCTCCTTTGTTGACAATATGATGTTCCAAGGGTTGCAGGCTTCTCCAGGAAGCAAGTATATCACCGTGGGGATTTCCGGTCAACGGCCGGAGCCTGAGGGGAGAGCGAAGTAATTCCTGGGGTCCCGTAGGGCCCCCAGGAATTGCTTCGTTTTCCCTCCTTACCAGGCTGCTACACGGAGGAACGTACCCTGGAAGAGGTTCGTGAAATGGCTGCTGACGCCATCCGTGCCTACTGCATCAGCCTGCGCGAGCACGGTGAACCCGTCCCTGTTGAGTGCCCCGAAGAACAGTTTGTTGGACGACTGCGTGTGAACCTGGAACCAGCATGATGCCTCGTCTACCCACCGTGAAGCCCCATCAACTCATCGTTGGTCTATGTCGCGAGAGCCACGGACGTCGGGTGGTTATTCCTCTCCACAACTGTGATCTAGGGCGCGGACTGACATTACGGATCATCAAAAGTGCCGGTCTTACTCGTGATGAGTTTGTCGAATTGCTTGCGTAGTCGGTTCTCGTTGCTTGTGTTGTCCATGCAACACCTTTATTTGTGCATCACAAGTTACTGAGTCCGACCCGCTCGTAGAATGGTGTGAGCCTGGCCTGCCGCATATGAGAGCGAATCAAAAGGATTGAGGTGGGTCCCCTTCCTTGGACCACAAAACGCCCAAGATAAGGTGTAGACGAGGGATATGGAGAGGAATACCACTGCCCGTATCCCCCTCCCTATGAATGTAGGTATCAAACTCACTGTGCCCCGCGCGATTGTTTTCGGCCAAATCACGTTCCGAAATGCACCCCTGCAGTCCCGGACTCTAACTACATCGCCACTCTAGCTGCAGGGTTGGCTGCCAGGCGTTATCAACGCTCAGACCTTAATCCGTTGCCGCTTGACGGTATCGGCCTGCACGTAGTTTCCGAGCGTTCTTTACTTCCGTCCCTCCGACGGTGTCAAATCGGCGGGTGCCGTGTATCACCCAGTCATGGTATCTTTCTGTTCTCTTGTGAGGAAAGGATAGAGGAGGAGTGCTTGAGCGCTGCCGTGGAGCATTTTCAAGCCGGGAGAAGATCCGGTTCCTGAGTCATGCCTGAACTCCAGGGAAGCGCTGTTGACATTTTCCGCGATACCGTATATGATATCACCACAATGGGCTACAGAATTGTCGTAGACACGAATGTGTTCGTCTCGGCGCTGAGATCGCGCCGCGGGGCGTCGTACAGACTATTGACGTTGATCGGGACCGGCGATTTCGAGATAGCGGTCTCCGTCCCTCTGGTGCTGGAATACGAAAGCGCAGCGAAAAAGGTCCTGGATTCGCTGCCCCTTTCGGAGTCATATCTGGACGATATCCTGGACTATATTTGCTCTGTGG
>WFSD01000075.1 GCA_015486235.1 Anaerolineae bacterium | reverse complement strand
TCATCAGGCGGCAGGAGCACGCCAGCGTCCCCCACCACCTCAGGCAGCGAGCTGGCGTCCGATGCCAGAACTGCCGTCCCGCACGCCATCGCCTCCAGCACCGGCAAGCCAAAACCCTCGTAGCGTGAGGGAAACGCAAATGCCAGCGCCGCAGAGTAGAGCGCAGGCTTGTCCTCCTCCGCGATCCACCCCGGAAACACGACACCGTCTCTTATCCCAAGTTCCTCCGCTTGCCGACGAGGGTCCGGCGCAAAGTCGGAATCTGCTTCCGGGAGTTTTCCCGCAACGACCAGCGGAACAGGACTCTGCGATCCCTCGGCATATGCCTTCCATGCCGCCAGGAGTGTCCTCACGTTCTTCCGGATGTCGAAACCGCCCAGGTAGAGGAAGAATCGGTCGGGGAGCCCGTATTTCGACCGGACGCTCCGGAGGGCGGCTTCGTCCCGCACGGGCCGATAGCGGGGAGACGCCGCGAGCCACACGCGCCGGACTCTTTCCGGAGGCACGTGCAGCCTCAGAAGGATATCCTGCCGCGACGTGTCGGAGTCGGTGAGAATGAGATCGGTTCGGCGGGCGGTTCTGGAAACCAGAGTCGTGTAGAACCAGCCGAGAACGCCACCTCTGTACTCTGGCAAAAGGAGTGGGATCAGGTCGTGGATGGTGACCACCGTGGGGGTCGAGTGGAACGCCGGAGGAGCCCAGTACGGAACGTGCAGCACATCCGCCCGCAGCTTTTTCGCCAGCGCGGGCAGCGATGCCTGCTCGAACCACACTTTCGCCAGGTCCGGCGAGATTCCCGCCATGGGCAGGGAAACGGAGACGGCGCCAGGAGGGGCATCCGTCCCCTCCGGCACCGCCAGGACGATCTCGATATCGGGACGGACATCGGGGAGCGTCCGGTACATGGCATGCAGGTACTGACCGCTGCCAGTATGTCCTTTCCCCCAGAACCACCCGCCGAGAAGTACCCGCATCAGGCCGCCGGGTGCTCCTTGAAATAATCCACGGTCATCCGCAGCCCGTTGTCTAGAGACACGGTGGGCTCCCAGTCGAGGGTTGACCGCGCTTTGGTGGCGTCCAGGTATATCCGATAGACCTCGCCTTTCTTGGGCGGGCCGTAGTTCGCATCCGAAGAATACCCCGTAAGCTCCTTGAGCTTCCAGTAGATGGTATTCACGTCTACAGGAATGCCAGTCCCCAGGTTGTAGATGCCGTTGTCCCCCCGGGTGAGAGCCAGGATATTGGCCCGGGCCACGTCACCGACGTATAGGAAATCCCGCTGCTGGGTTCCGTCGCCGTTTATGGTAACCCCCTCGCGCTGGAGCATCTGCTGGGTGAAAATTGCAATCACGCCTGCTTCGCCGAACGGATCCTGCCGCGGGCCGTACACGTTCGGATACCTGAGGACCACGTAGTCCAGCCCGTAATTAGCATGGTACAGATAGAGATAATGCTCGACGGCATGCTTGCTGGCACCATACGGGTCCAGCGGGTTGATTGGGTGCTCTTCGGTTGCGGGCAGGTACACCGGCTCGCCGTAAACCGCTCCACCAGTGGACGCGTAGATGAATCGTTTGACGCCGGAATCCCTGGCCGCCTCCAGCAGGTTGATCGAGCCAATGATGTTCACCTCAGCATACACATCCGGGCGCACCATAGACTCCCGCACGTTGGCAAGAGCTGCCTGATGGTTGACAACGTCAAATCTCTCCTGTCGAAAGAGAAGCCGCAACTGGGTCTTGTCCCGGACGTCCAGCTTGTGGAACTGGACGTATGGCGGCACGTTTTCCTTCTTACCGTGGGACAGATCGTCCACGACTACCACTTCGTGCCCCGCTGCCAGATAGGCGCTCACCACATGAGATCCGATGAACCCTGCGCCGCCTGTTACGAGTATTTTCATATTTCCTCCCTGACCACGCGTTTAGAATCGGGATATCTCGCTGCTCGCGAATCGCCACTAAAGTACATCAGCATGGGACAAAAGTCAAGCAGGGGGCGAGGCGGGAATTCGAAGCAAATCCTGAGGGCTCTGCGGGCCCCCAGGATTCCCCTGATCTGCTGTCGCTCCTCGCCAACCCCAATGGCAGATTGTGATTTGCTATGAGTGCATCGACGAAGTCCCCAGGACGGCTCTGGGTTTCCGACTTGCTCCGAAATTCCCAGGACTGTCGTCGGAATCAAAAAATCCGAACACCACCCCAGGATATCGAGCAGATATGTTGCAACTATTCCCAGACGCCAGCCAATCCACAGCCGGAACTGTAAAAATCGGCGGTTTTGTGATAAAATAACGTTGAAAACTATGCGGCGTTGGACTTTTGACAATCAGGTTGCCCTGCTGGGCTGAGCTTTTCGCCTTGAAGGCAGAAAAGAAGGGGGGGACATCTTGTAGTCGGATTTCGCCCGACCATAAGATGTACCCTTTCCTCCCGGTCATGTGCCAGGCGTGAAGCCCCAGAAAGCTCCGTCTCCGCTTTGTCAAAAGTCCAGTGCGACGACATCGCAAAAGTATGGGAGGCAGTATTTCTTGAACATCATAGACGCACTACGTGAGGGATTCGAGGCCACCAACCGGCGACTGTGGCTGTTAGTTTTTCCGGCATCCCTAGATTTCTGGCTCTGGTTGGGGCCCAGGATAACGGCGAAGCCGGTGATACATAAAGCGATAAACAGGATATTAGCAGCGTCCGACACGCTTCCGGCCCAGGATTGGTACAAAGGGGTGGAAGGGGCACTCAGATCTCTGGAATCGGTAAACCTCTCGTTACTGCTGGCAAACGAATTCATCGGATGGCCCAGTTTCGTCGCCACCGCGGGGAAGCTGTTTTTGCCAAAAGAGTGGAACCCTCCCACAACCGTGTTGAGCAGCGGCATGGCGCTACTCTGGGCCTCGCTTGGCCTTTTCGTCTTGGGCATCCTGCTGGCGGCGCTCTTTTTCAAAAGCGTCGTCATCGGCCTGACAGAGAACGTCGGGCGCTTCGGCTTCCTCCGAGGTGTGATGAATACCTGGGTGCAGGGCATCCTCTACATCCTGATGCTGGCGCTCATTGCGTTTGCTCTTTCCATCCCAGTGAGCATGTCCGCTGCCTTCCTGACACTCATCAGTCCATCCATGGGGATGGCAAGCATGGGAGTGCTCCTGATGCTCCTTTCCTGGACATTCCTGGGAATAATGATCCTGTTGGCTTTCGTGATGGATGCGGTCGTGTGGGATGATGTGAACGTTTTGCAGGGGGCGGTCAGGAGCCTGAGGGTGGTAACACGAAACTTCTGGGCCACTTTCGGGCTCATCCTGCTGAGCAACATCCTGGTGGCAGGATTCGGCGTGATCTGGGACCGGCTGGCCCACTCCTTCGTCGGCGTGACGGTTGGAATCCTGGGGAACGCCTATGTCGGCACCGGCGTCATAGCCGCAAGCCTGCTTTTCTATCGTGATCGCTTCACCAGGCTGCAGGCTGAGGCAAAGCAGGCCGAGAACACCGAGGAGTAAATACTCAGCGGATCAACGAACCGGCAAGGCAGCAACGATGAGAGTGATTCGATGATTCGCTCATTGGAGGTACGATCCGTTTGGCTGAGAACAACACTCATTACACTGCAGAAGACATCCAAGTCCTGGAGGGGCTGGAGGCGGTAAGACGCCGTCCTGGAATGTACATCGGTTCCACGGATGTGCGCGGTCTGCACCACCTGGTGTACGAGGTCGTGGACAATGCCGTGGACGAAGCCCTGGCCGGATTCTGCGATCGAATAGAAGTAATAATCCACAAAGACAACACCGTCACTGTCACCGACAACGGACGGGGCATTCCGGTAGGTATGCATCCGAAAGTGAAAAAACCAGCCCTCGAAGTGGTGATGACGATGCTTCATGCCGGCGGTAAATTCGGGGGAAGCGGGTACAAAGTGGCATCCGGCCTGCACGGCGTCGGCGTGTCAGCGGTCAACGCCCTCTCGGAGTGGCTGGAGGTCTGGGTCGACAGAGACAGCTACAAATACCATCAGCGGTACGAACGAGGCAAGCCGGTCGGCCCTGTGGAAAAGCTGGAAAAGACGAAACAAAGCGGGACCACGGTCAGCTTCAAGCCAGACGTGACTATTTTCACGACACTGGATTTCCGGTTCGAGACGCTGGCCCAGCGGTTCAGGGAAATCGCATTCCTCACCAAGGGACTGAGCATCCACCTGCAAGATGAGAGGGGCGAGGGACAGGAAATCAGATTCTACTTCGAGGGGGGAATTGCCTCTTTTGTCCGCTACTTGAACAAAAACAGAGGTGTGTTGCACGAACCGTTCTTTGTCTCCAAACAGGTGGGCGATACCTATGTGGAAGCGGCGATCCAGTATACCGACGGCTATGCTGAGTCGGTCTACGCGTTTGCCAACAACATCAACACCGTCGACGGCGGCACCCACCTGACCGGATTCAGGTCGGCGCTTACCAGGACGTTGAACGACTACGCCCGGAAGATGGGCCTGCTCAAGGAGAACGAATCGAATTTCTCCGGCGACGACGTGCGTCAGGGACTGACGGCGATCCTCAGCGTCAAGCTGAAAGAGCCTCAGTTCGAGAGCCAGACCAAGGGAAAGCTAGGCAACGCCGAGGTCAAAGGCCAGGTAGAATCGGTGGTGGGCGAGGCGCTCGCCGAGTGGCTGGAAGAACACCCCGCCGCGGCCAAAGCGATCATCGCCAAATGTCACACATCGGCCCGGGCCCGTCTCGCCGCCAGGGCAGCCAGGGACCTGGTGATCCGGAAAAGCGCTCTGGAGACCATGACCCTGCCGGGCAAGCTGGCAGACTGTTCCGAGCGCGACCCCTCCAAGACGGAGATCTTCATCGTAGAGGGGGACAGCGCCGGAGGCTCGGCAAAGCAGGGACGGGACAGGCGTTTCCAGGCGATCCTGCCGCTCCGGGGCAAGATCCTCAACGTGGAGAAAGCCAGACTCGACCGGGCGCTGGAGAGCAAGGAAATCCAGGCGCTGATCACCGCGCTGGGGACAGGCATTGGCGATGACTTCGACACGGGCAACCTGCGATATGCCCGTGTGATAATCATGACGGATGCAGACGTGGATGGTGCCCATATCACCACCTTGCTGCTGACTTTCTTCTTCCGGTATATGCAGCAGCTCATCGAAAACGGACATCTGTATCTGGCGCAGCCACCTCTTTACCTGGTCAAGTACGGCAACAAGCACGAATACGCTTACACCGATGCCGAGCTGGAAGGTGTCCTGGCGGCGCTGAAAAGCCAAAAAGTGGCGATCCAGCGATACAAAGGATTGGGCGAGATGAACCCGGAGCAGCTCTGGGAGACCACCATGAATCCAGAGCGGCGGGTATTGCTTCAGGTGACGCTGGAGGATGCTGCAGAAGCCGATAGGACGTTCAACATGCTCATGGGAAGCGAGGTGCCCCCCAGACGGCGGTTCATCCAGACCCACGCGAAGCTCGTGCGAAACCTGGACGTGTAAGACTGTCCTTCATCTAAGGATTGGACTTTTGACAAAGCGGAAATGGGATGTACCATCCATTCTTTCCTGCCTTCAAGGCGAAAGGCTTAGCCCAGCAGGGCAGCCCGATTGTCAAAATTCCAATAAGGAGGTGGTATTCTGAAATCTTTGGACGTGGCCAATCGAATAGTGGCTCTAGTAGAGGAAAAACAGGCAGAGGACATCCTCCTGCTGGATCTGAGGCCGGTCTCCATCATCGCAGACTACTTTCTGATCCTTACCGTGGACTCCGAGCGCCAGGGAGATGCGATTGTCGAATGGATCTCCAAAACGTTGAAACGGGAAAATCGGATACTCCCGCTCCACGTCGAAGGCACCGCCGGAGGAGGATGGGTCCTCATGGATTACGGCGATGTGATCGTCCACATCATGACGCCCGACAGGCGCTCGTTCTATCAGCTGGAGGAGATCTGGAAACAAGCTCCGGTCGTGCTCAGAATCCAGTAGGAGCCACCCTTCGACCCCTGCCGATTCAGCGGGAAGTCCTGCGCGAGAGATTCTCGCTGATTTGCTCCATCCACCTATTTACATCGTTCAGCGGACGCTTTGCTTGCGCCCGCTGGACGAAGCAGTGTATGGCTTCCACCATTTGCAGTTCGGATGCTCGCTCCGCCCGCGTCCGCCGAACCGCCACCCCGTTATGTAGTGAGCTGCCACTCATGGCGACTGCGTCGATGCCTGATCTTCACCTGGACAGAGATCCCCACAGGGTAACCACTCTCGAACGAGAATTCCGCTTGCATAGGCAGAGAGGCAATCTCTGTAACGACACTGCGTTGTTTTTGCGGGTTCTCGGAGAAAATCGAAAGCCTGTAGCCGTTCCAAGGGCTTTCTCGACGTGCCTGGAGCAAATCACGACTTGCCAATGGAGTTAATGAAGAGCGGTAACAGCCCTGCGGGCCCCCAGGATTTGCTTCGGAATCCCTTTTCGTGAGAGGATTTTGCTTTTTGCGGGCAAGTTCATTAAAATGTAATATTCTCTGAGTTAGGATTTTTGACAATCGGGCTGCCCTGCCAGGCTGAGTTTTTCGCCTCGAAGGCAAAAAAGAAGGGGTGCCACATCTTGTGGTAGGGCTTCGCCCGACCACATTTCTTCCCAGTCGTGTGCCAGGCGTGAAGCCCCGGAAAGCTCCGTTTCCGCTTTGTCAAAAGTCCAATCTGAGTCGACAATCGATTTTTTGCATCCCGTTCCAGCTGTCTGCAACGGCTACAGGTAGGAGGTAACCACCATGACGACAAACGCTCGCAGGTGGGCAATAGTGTTCGCTCTGCTAATGTTGTTGATTCTGCTGCTGCTCCAGGGGCATGCCAGCCAAACGAAAGGAAACCCGTCGCCGCTCCCAATGCGTTCGACGGCACTATCCGCCAAATCTTCCACCCCCTACTTCACGACAGCTCTTCCTACCCCAAAGATAATGATGCCAGTTCCCACGCCTTCTCCCAAGCCCGACGTCACCCCCATACTTTCTACTGCCACTCCTGTACCCCCGGGAAAGCCGATCACCATTACCATCTGGCTCGACTACCCAGACGTGCTAATGACAGCGTTCGACAAAGCGCTGACCAGGTACAAGGACGAGCATCCGGAGGTATCGGTAGTGGTGCAGACAAATGTGGATGTGATCGGAAGGCTCACAGGAGCGGAAAATTCTGCCAAACGCCCCGACCTTTTCTCAATCACTTCAGACCGCATCGGAGCTATAGCGGAGGCGGGCCTTATAATTCCTCTGGACGAGTTCGCCCCAAAGTACGGCCCACAGATAAGAAAAGAGTACGAACCTTTGGCAAAGAAATCCGTCGAATACGATGGTCAGTTTTGGATGTTCCCTCAGGCGGTGGGCGGTCTGGCACTGGTTTACAACCCCCGGCTCGTTCCCAGGCCGCCCGATACCATTGCTCAGTTCATCTCCGAAAGCAAGGTGTTTCGACAGACACACCCGAAAGATGTCTACTTCGATTATCCAGGCCGTGGGAACCCCTATCTCAATGCCCCATGGTTCTACGGCGCCGGAGGGTACTACATCTCCGACAAGAAAGTAGGGGTGGATACTGGTGGCGGAGCGTTTGGGGCTTCACTGGTCCAGAGTCTCCGAAAGCTGATGCCGAAGCAGGACAAAACTGCGCCGGAAGAACGGTTTGCCCAGGGGAAGCAGGCTTGGCTCATGACAGAGGGCATATTCCTGGAGAATCTGAGGAAGGGAAAAACCGCATTCGATCTCGCACAGTGGCCCCTGCTGGATAACACCCACCGTGCCAGACCGTTGGTGGTTGTGTGGGGTCTGGCAATATCGCCGGGCACGCACCATCCTGCCGAAGCAGCGGACCTGGCATATTTCATGTCAACGCGGGAATTCGCATCCGCCATGGGGAACCAACTGGCGTTCATCCCGGCTTACAAGGCTCCCAACGATTCGTGGCTCCGGGATCACAGCAACTCGATGCTCGCCAGACGCATTCTTCAGGTGAGAGCCGGAGCACCATTCCCGAACCACCCCGCTATGGACTTGCTCTGGATGCCGCTATCCAACATGTGGGAGGCCATATGGCAGGGGGGCAACGTGTCGCCTCAACTCAAGAAAACACAGGAGACCATGGAACAGATTCTGAAGGCAGGAGGATGGCAGAAATAGGAAAAGCCTGACACAAGGACGCGAGGCAATCCACAGTCGCCATGAGCAGCGGTTCACCGCATAACGACGAAAATAAGCGAATCGACGAAAAGCTCTCTCGAGCAGGGTCTCCCCACGACTCCGGTCCGGAACAGATCGCCAAAGGTCGGCTGGGCTGGCGGCGATTCAAGATGCTGCCTGCTCATCGCACTCGATAAATGGTCACGCCAGGGTTCCGATACACAATCTCCAGCTCCCCCGACCGTACCAAGACACCAAATTTCTTCACTCCATGCGGATAAGCGTCCCGTTCGATCTGCCCCAGATAGATATACCGCACGCCCAGCTCGTGTATGATCTCTCTAGCGACGCCTGGATTGGCCGTGCCAAAAAGCTCCGTGGCATCCTGCTGTCTCGGAAGCACCTCCCCCCACGTCCTTTGTTCCGGCTCGTGCTGGCCTAGAAGCGTGGGGAAACCTGTAAACGAAGAAACCCGCAGCGCCCCCGCGCGGTAGTAGTCCAGGGGTGCTTCGGCGACCACCGGCGTGTCGCCCACGTGCTCCCACAGCCAGTTGATCGCTTCGTAGTCGTACCTCAAGTCTATCGTCACGTCTTTCCAACGATAGACGCCCACAGACATGTACGCCATGCCGTCGAGGGTACCAATGGCAGGACGGGCTCCTGGAAATCGCTCAGTCACCCTGGCGGGGGTCCCAACGAGGAAGAAAACACTTCCCATCGCCAGCGAGATCCAGATCACCGAGCGGAAAACCGCCTGCTTTCCAGGTTTCCATCGCCGGTCCAGGCGGAACATCTCGGCCGTACCGACCCCAACTCCTACCCCCAGAAGCACCCACACCTGTATCCCAAACTTGAACAGAGTGTTCATCCGGTACCAGTCTCCGCCGTCCAGGAAATCCCGCAGGTAGAAGAATTCCAGGAAAAAGAGAATCCCAAACGCGGAGAAAATGAGGATAGCGACGAAAGCCCGCTCGTGGTTTCGCCACCGCCAGAGGGCCACGGCAGAGACAAACCAGAGCAGCAGCAAGAGCGCCGCCACCATGTAGCCATCTTTTGCCAGGACGATGGCCGTGCCACCAGCCGCCAGCGCCAGCAGGGAACCCAACAGATGTCCCCCGCTCCGCAGCGGGCGGGCGGGGAGAGACAATCCCAACAGGTAGCACCCCGCTAGCAGGACGAAAAGCCCCCACACCTGAAACCAGGGCCAGGGGGGGTTGCCGCCAGGAGCGAACCCGACACCATGGCTGCCAATTGGCTTGTAGTGCAGGAAAAACGGCATGTAGAGAACCGCCGAAATCTCAAGAGATAGCACTACGCAAAACAGCAAACCGGCGGATACTCTGGTCCGCAGTATGCGCAGTAACACCACCAACAGAAGAAATCCCACCGCCACCGGCAACTCCCAGGTGTTGCTGGCAGCCAACATCCCCAGCACGAACCCCACAGCAGTGGAAATGAACAAACTATCGTTACCCCGCCATACCTCCCACGTGAGCGCCAGATAGAGGACCGTGAAAGGGATCGCAATGAGATGGGGGTGCAGGTCGGCAAAGAGAAAGCTCCAGTACGGGAACTCGTTGATGGTATGAGGAATGACCCGGCTCACCGCCCAGTAACTGTAAGGCAGCGCGAGGTGACCTCGAGCTACCCTGAGAGCAGTGACAAGCTGGACGAATCCGGCTAGATTTCCCCAGATCGCTGTCATGAAAGCCGCCAGCGCCCCCGCCAGCAGCCTCCTCCCCCGGCCCAGAGTGTAGCCAAGGGAGAATGTTCCAACAACAGTGAGGGCAAAAAGCGCCGGGATCGCCAGGTTGAAGGAGACCCGCGGATAGATGCCACTCAGCCGGCTCAGGACACCCACCAGGTAGAGGCCGTAGTAGTAATAATTGAGTACACCTCCGGCGAAATACGGATCGTAAGGCGGGAAATGGGGCGTGCGGATGGTCGCGTGAAGGAATGCCAGCTCCATGAACTTCTCGCCGCCGAACCAGGGCTGCCACAGGTCAGGGTTCAGCATGCGCAGCACCAGGAAAAAGACGAACGACGCCAGCCAAATCGCCTCCTCCGTCAGGATGAGACGGCGTGAGCGACTCCACGCATCCCGCACCTCGGTACCCCACACCCGCCAGATCGCCAGGTTCGCCGCAAGGAGCAACACCCACGCAGCCAGGAGCACAGGGATGCTATTGGTCGCCAGCCCGAGGCTGGCCAGGAGCCAGTTGACGTAGGCGATGAGGAGCCACCCCGCGAGGCGGGCAAAAGCCCAGCCACGATCTTTCATGTTGCGGAAAACCATCACCGTAAGAGGCCAGGTGCTCAGTCCCATCGCCAGGAGCAAGAGCCACCAGGTGAGGGCCGCCAGCAACGGGTCCCGCTCCGCCGGAGCATTCCACGACGCCGGAGGCCGCACGGTGGGCGAAGGGACGGTACGCGCCAGCCCGGGGACACGCCCGCGCTTCCCCACACCCCACTCCGTCGGGGTGAGGAGCTGCTTCATCTCCTCACCCGACAGCCATCGGATCTTCTTGAATATCATCGGGTGGGGATGGTCGTAAACCACGAAGCTCTCGTCGGCATTGGTGTCTCGGATCATCAGAGAGCCCAAGTGAGGGTACTGACTGAACTCAGCCACTTTCTCGAACCCAAGCTCGCCGGAGAAAAGCCGCCGGTAGTAGAGATTCATCAGCGGGTACCTGTCGGGCAGGCGTTCCACCGTCCGGTAGATCCGCCGGGACGCGATGGAGATGTAGTCCGTATCCTCCAGCAGCGAGATGATTTTATCCCGTTTTTCCGGCGTGTCGTCGTCGTACGATGGGATCTCAAGAAAATTGTACTTCGGCTTCTCGATACGGATTCCGGAGGCGTCCAGGGTGAGGGGGAGCGCATCGTCCCAGTCCTCGGTCAGGATGGCGCTGCCGTCGGGCACATGCTCGTAAATCCAGATAGAGGCCTGCACCCAGGTGTGAGGCTGGTCGTAGATGTTGTGGAACGCCAGCGCCCAAAGCCCCGTCGCCACCAAAGAGAGCGCCACGACCGCGCCCCAGGCGTAACGCCACCTCCGGCGAAGCAAATTGAAAACCTCCACGGAAAACCACGCAGCGTACAGGGCCAGGAAAGGCGTAATGGGAGCCATATACCGGAGGAATTTCACGTAAAAACTGCCCGTGGCCAGGGCCACCGGCAGAACCCACGCCAGGATGACCACCTCTTCGCCGGACATCCGCAGCCTAACGAGCTTCCATGTCTGCCAGCCAAGGCCAGCGAAAGCAAATAGCGCCAGCGGTACACCCATCCCCCAGAGGAGAAGCTGTTCCCCCTGGTACAGGTACGGCAGAGTACCAGCGAACTGCTGGGTGTAGGGCACCTGCCAGGTTCCCCGCACCATCGCCCCCTGGTCGGCGATGTTCATGGCGTAGTGGCGGAAATCGAGTATAGCGTACGGACTCGTGACGGCGAAAGCAGCAAGAGCGACCGCCAGCGCCAGGAGACTCCACTCGATCGTTCGCCTCCAGTCCTTCTGATGCACCAGGAGCACCGCCAGGAACAAAGGCAGGGCAGCGACTATTGCGCTGAACTTGGAACTCACGCCCAGGCCGTACCCGATCCCCGCCAGGACGAGATGCACCGACCGCCGGCTCCTCAAATACGCTACAGACCAGAAAACAGTCCACGTGGTCCAGAAAGTCATCACCAGGTCGGTAGTGGCGAAATGGGCAAGCTGGATGTGAAGGACGGTGAACGCCAGAAACGCCGCTGCCAGCAGCGCCGTCGCGTTTCCGTACAACTTTCGGGCCAGCATGGCAATGAGGAACAGCGTGCCCATGTCGAACATGGCAACCACGGGACGGCCCACCAGGGGCATGTAGTTGTACTCCGTCAGGTGCGGTGCCACAGAGAGGAAGAAACCCCGATGGGATGGAGGGAACAGGCGCATCAGGTAAGGCGCTGCCGCTTTCACGCCATGGGCAGCGGCGACCAGCAGATACAAAGGGAAATGGCCGTAGGCGTAGATGCGCTCCTCACCCACGGCCTTGCCTTCCTCCGGAGGCCAGCGAAAAGGGTTCATGGGCGATCGGCCGGGATCCAGCGCCTCATGCAGGCTGTTGGGGCGATGGATCGTCTCCGCAACCCAGACGATGTACCGCTCGTCCGGATGGGCCAACTGCAGCATATCCCATTCGACCGGGATGAAGCGAAGCCACGCCGCCGCCAGCAAGATCACGGCCAGAACGATCCAGAAAGCACGTTCGTGGATGCCGCCAGGTTTCCTGGATAATGGTAAGAATGGCACTTTTGCTCCGAGAACAGTTACAACTACGTCAGATTCAACGCCGCCGTGTGGTCCATCGACACTTGGCTCAAGCGCGTAGAGGCCGCTTCTTACAGAGCAGCTTTGCAGTATTGCGTTTCGCCTAACGTCTGTCTAATACGCCTTGCCGAAAATCGCTATCCGATCCGCACTCTTGCCGGTGTAGAAGCAGGTACCGCCCTTGCCATCAGCATCGAAGGGGAAGCAGCGGATACTAGCTTTGGTTTCCTCTTTCACGCGCAACTCGTCCTCGGGCGTGCCAGCCCACGGAGCGCGCACAAAACCACCGGCCTCGATGATCTCTTTGAACTCATCGTAGTTCTTCGCTTCGTGGATATTGCTGTCTCTAAACCTGGTGGCGCGATCGAGAAGCGAATGCTGCACGTCTACCAAAAGCCGACGGACGGATGCAACCAGCCCTTGCATGCTGACGCTTTGCTTCCCATCCCGGCCAGGAATGTCCCGACGGGCCAGCATAACGGCACCGCTATCCACATCCCTCGGTCCGATCTCCATGCGAACTGGCACGCCCCGCATCTCCCAATCGTTGAACTTGAAACCAGGTGAAAGCTCCGGACGGTCGTCCAGCTTGACCCGGACGCCTGCGTCCCTCAGTTCCTGGTAAGCTTTCTGAGCCACGGGCAGGACTCTCTGTTTGTCCGCATCCTTCCGCCAGATGGGGACGACAACCACCTGGATCGGAGCAAGCCGTGGCGGCAGCACCAGCCCTTTGTCGTCGCCGTGCACCATTATTACTGCACCAACCATCCGGGTGCTGACCCCCCAGCTGGTCTGATAGACATACTCCAGCTCGTTATTCTTGTTGAGAAACCGCGTGCCGAATGCCTTGGCGAAATTCTGCCCCAGGTAGTGGGAGGTGCCTGCCTGAAGCGCTTTCTTATCCCCCATCATCGCCTCGATGGTGGAAGACCAGACCGCGCCAGCGAATTTCTCGTTCTCGCTCTTCATTCCGGAGATCACAGGGATTGCCGCCTCGTTGACGGCAAAGTCGGCGTACAAATCCAGGATACGCCTCGCTTCCTCCTCAGCCTCCTCCCGGGAAGCATGGGCCGTGTGCCCTTCCTGCCAAAGGAATTCGGTAGTTCTCAGGAAAAGTCGGGTCCGCATCTCCCATCGGACCACATTGGCCCATTGGTTTATCAGGATCGGAAGGTCCCGATACGACCTTACCCATTTGGCGTACATGGCATTGATGATCGTCTCTGAGGTGGGACGCACCACCAGGGGCTCTTCCAGCTTCTTCCCACCTCCATGGGTAACCACCGCCAACTCCGGCGAGAACCCTTCCACGTGCTCTTTCTCTTTCTCCAGAAAGCTCATCGGGATGAAGAGAGGAAAATAAGCGTTCACGTGCCCGGTGGCCTTGAACCGTCGATCAAGCTGGTCTCGAATGTTCTCCCACAGGGCATACCCATAGGGCCGTATGACCATGCATCCCTTCACCGGGGAGTAATCTGCCAGTTCTGCCTTCAGGATGACTTCATTGTACCATTTGGAATAGTCCTCGCTTCGAGGGGTGACCCCTTGTCCTGCCATGATTTTACTCTCCTGATTAGATGATTTGTCTGCGGTGTCAGCCAAGCAGCCTGCCAAGGCGCTCGAGCGCCTCCTCCGGCGACGAGACGATCACTGGCAGCGCCAGTACGCT
>WFSD01000074.1 GCA_015486235.1 Anaerolineae bacterium | reverse complement strand
TCAGCAGCGAATCGGAGCCCGCGAAATCGACGGTGCCGTCCAGCATGGCCTTCTGACCGCCGCCTGAGCCGATGCCCTGGTAGTTGATGGTAACGTTGGGGTGAGCAGCCTTGTACATCTGAATCCACTCGGTGTAGACTGGCAGCGGGAAAGTGGCTCCGGCACCGTTCAGAGTGATGGCCGATCCCTGAGCATTGCCCTTATTGGATTTCTTCGTCTCCCCTTCGCTCTTTTTGGTCGGCTGTGCTGTCACAGTGCTCTTGGCAGTACCTTCACTGGCCTGCTTTGTTGCCTGTTTGGCTCCTCCGCATGCAGAAAGCACCATGGAAGCAATCAGCAAGAGCGCTATCCATTTTGCAAATCTGGATTTCATCCGAACTCCTCCTTCTCCAATAAAGTTTTTTCCTCCTTCGAGGACGCCTTTATTCTAATGGTGTGTGGTTAGGAGAAGATGAGCTACCGGTTGTCGTTTGGTTAAAGGTTTGTTAACGGAATGTAAATTCACGCGGCTTTGGGAGTTTATTTCCGGGAAGCGCTTCCTTCACCGTGAAATAGAACGTGCTCCCGCGCCCTTCCTCGCTCTCAGCCCAGATCCTTCCTCCGTGAGCCTGCACTAAGTGCTTCGATATGGAAAGCCCCAGGCCAGTGCCCTGGCTTCTTCGGGATTTGTCGCTTTTGTAGAACCTCTCGAATATGCGCGGCAGAGCTTCTTTCGGTATCCCGATGCCTGTATCGGACACCCCCACAATTACTTCGTCGCCATGACGCCGGGCAAAAACCCTGATGCGTCCTCTGGGTCCAGTGAATTTGATGGCGTTGTGCACCAGATTGGTCACGACCCGAGGGAACCGCTCCGGATCGGCGAGGACTATGGGAGGCGGGGTGGGCAGGTCGATTTGCAATTCGAGGCCTGCGCGCTCGATTTGCGCTCGCAGGCGCTCCACCGGCGGCAGCACCACGTTGGCCAGCGACACCGGCTCTATCCTTAGAGGCACCCGACCCGATTCTATGCGAGATAGCTCCAGCAGCTCCTCCACCATCTGCACGAGTGCATCGATCTCCCGATCCATTTTGTCCAGGAAACGCGAGGCGACTTCCGGGTCTTCCAACGCGCCTCCCCGGAGGGTGTCGGCAAGGATCTTCATGGATGCCAATGGCGTGCGCAGCTCGTGGGATATGTTGCTGATGAAGTCCTTTCTCATTTCGTCCGCCAAGCGCATCTCGGTGACATCCTGGATGGTGACGAGACAATGACCGGGGTGGTCCGGCAGCCGAGTCGCCGTAGCTCTGACGAAACGCCCGCCGCGTTTAAATTGTACACTTTCCCCCAACAGGATTTCTCCCTCTCGACACTTTCGCCACAAGGTGATTATCTGGTGTTGTCCGACCAACTGGGCCAGGGAGCGATTACCCCGGGTCCGCCTGCGCACGCCGAGGATGTCGGACGCAGCCGGGTTGTCCATCAGCACCATTCCGCTGGCATCGACGATGATTATCCCGTCGGAGAGATGGGAGAGAATAGATGCAAGTCTTTTCTGTCTTTCTTCCATGCTCTCTGCCCGGGCCTCCATTTCAAAGAGCATCCGCTCGATTGCCTGGGTCAGGCGCTGCGTTTCCCTCGAACCTGACTTTGAAAATTCCGCCGTTCCGCCGCGTGCGAAACCCCTTACGGCGGTCTCGATCTTTCGTAGCAAGGACGCTACTCTGTGACCCACGGCCCAGGAGAGAATCCATACGCAAGCTTCTCCCGCCATGACCGCTAAAGCCAGCCGGTAATCGAGGGCGTCGAACAGCCAACCAAGGATGATAAGCACCAGGGCGAAAAGGATACCAAAAGGGAAGGCTATCTGAATCCAGATGGGTTTATCGCTCACGGGGGCTCATCCTTCAAAGCGGTAGCCTACGCCTCGAACCGTCACCAGCCGGGCGGGATGTCTGGGATCGTCCTCGATTTTCTCCCGGAGTCCCCGGACATGGACGTCCACGGTGCGGGTCCCCCCGCCGTAATCCCACCCCCAGACCTGCTCGAGAATTTTGTCCCTGGAGAGAGCAATCCCTCTGTGCTTTACGAAAAACAGCAGAAGGTCGAATTCCTTTGGCTTCAAATGTATCTCCTCCCCTCGCAGCGATGCCGAATGACGCACAGAGTCGACCGTCAGGTCGCCAAAGACTATTTTCCCAGTTTCCTCACCTGACTCTGTAGTTGCAAGAGGCGTTTGCTTCATCAGGCGTACTCTTCTCAGCAACGCTCGGACACGGGCCAGGAACTCGCGCAGGCTGAAGGGCTTGGTCATGTAGTCGTCCGCGCCCACTTCCAGACCGACGATTTTGTCCACTTCGTCGGCCCGGGCTGTGAGCATGAGAATGGGCACGTTGGATTCCCGCCGTATGATCTTGCAGACTTCGAGGCCGTCGATGCCTGGCAGCATGATGTCGAGGATAATGAGATCGGGAGAGGTATCGCGGGACTTTCTGATGGCTTCCCAGCCGTCCGAGGCCGTCTCTACTTCGTACCCCTGCTTCTGGAGGTTGTAAGCCAAAGTCTCCGAGAGAGTTGGTTCGTCTTCCACAATCAGAATTTTCTCGCCCATGAACACCTCTTATCGGTGTCTTTCCCGATTTGTGCATCAGGACACTTTCATTATACCCGCTGTTCCCGGAGTAATCAATGTTGGAGGAGTTCGATTGGAGTGCGAAGTAAATCCTGGGAACCCGTCGGGCCCCAAGGATTTTGCTTCGAGGGCCTGCACCAGAAGAAATGCTCCGCAGGCCTGCCCACCAGCCATTCTCTTACCATCACCCCGCCGACTGGGAAAAAGGTCCCCAGCAGCCACCGCGGTTCGATGCGGAGTTACTTGCTGTGCCTTCATTGGGTTTTGTGGTAGAATGTTTGCTGTACATAGCACGATGCGGACAGGGCATTCCTGCCCTGCATGCACCGCAACTCGTTTTGGGGGAAATCAGTGGAAAATCTGACGACGATAATCGAGAGCATACACCAGAGATTGAATGCGAAGAACCACGCCCGCGACATAGCCCTCCAGCGATCGCGGGAAGTCATCCGCTACTGTGCCCACAGCATCCGCTCTGTACACAGGGAGGAATTCGACAGAGCAGCAGAACTCCTATCTCAGGCACGTGATGCGGCCGAGGTGATGTCGACAGATCTGGCACCGTTTCCCTCGGTTTTCTATGCCGGATACACTCAAGACGCTCTAAAAGAGGTGGCAGAGGCCGCGATAACCTATGCCATTGTTAACAGGATTCCCATACCAACGCCGGAGGAGCTCCAGATACCCGATCCGGCGTACCTTGGAGGGCTGTCGGAGGCCGCTACTGAGCTTCGGCGCCACGCCCTGGACATGGTACGGAAAGGACGGATGGAAGAAGCAGAGCGCCTACTGGACGCTATGGATGACATCTACAGCATGTTGACGACCGTAGATTTCCCGGACGCAATCACCGGAGGGCTCCGGCGCAATACCGACATCCTGCGGAGCGTCATGGAGCGAACCAGGGGCGAGCTTACCGTCATAAGCCAGCAACAGAAGCTTCAGGAAGCGCTGGCGGAGTTCGAGACCAGAATGGAGGAGCGCCTGCATGGAAACTGAACGGATGCTGACTGCCAGCGAGATTGGCGAGTACGCGTACTGCCGACGATCCTGGTGGCTTCACAGAGTCGAGGGTATAGCCCCTCACAACATGAAAGAGTTGGACGAAGGCACCAAAGCCCACGTATCTCATGGCAGGAAAGTGCGATGGTACACCTATGCCCGACAGATAGCCCTGGCCCTGCTTCTCCTGGCGGTGCTCCTTTTCCTGATATGGGTGCTTGGAGTGTTGAGATGAACGCACGCATTTACCGCATTTCAGCAATTTTATTGCTGGTCCTGCTGGGAGCGGCAACCATCAGTGCCATGGCAATGCCCCCCGGAGAAGTGCCAACCCATTCGTGGTGGAGCTGGATTCTACCAAAAGCTGGCCCCCTTTACACCCCGACGCCTACTAAAACTCCTTTGTTGCGGACGGGCGCAGCAACTACCGTCGCCACCGCTATGCCCATCACGACACCAACGCTCACTGCGACGCCTATACCAACGAAGAAAGCTAAAACCGGCACCAACTGGCTCGCATTGGCGGACGGATACGGACTGGATCGAAGTGGACGCTGGATTCTGGTGGACCAGAACCGGCAGGTGATGGTGATCGGCGAAGGAGATTCCATTCTGAAGATCTTTCCAGTAAGCACCGGCGACCCTCAAAAAGAGGGCACGCCAGCGTGGTTGGGCACCGTAGGCAAATACTGGGGCACTTTCGAGTCCGCAGATGGCTCTTATGCCGATAACGCATGGTATCTCTTCCGGCACAATGGGGCCATACTCATCCACAGCGATCCATATTTCATGATGAACGGGCGGAGAGAGTACATCGAACTGGACGCCCTGGGGCACAGGCCTGCATCGCACGGATGCATACGCATGGCTCCACGTGATGCCGAATGGCTCACCATGTGGAATCCCAAAGGTGTCCCGATATTGATAACCCCCTTCAATCACGGAAAGTAGAATGCTTGCGCTTGCGGCATTTTTGTTCTTGCTCGCGTTGCTGTTGCTGTGGCTCGCCAGGCGCTGGCGTATCTCGGCAGGGATGCCATCGGGCAGGATAACCTACAGCGATACCGACCGCCGCAACGCTCTTTTTTTCTCCAGCGTCCGCTACGGACTAATGGGCAAGCCGGACTATGTAGTCTACCACAATGGGGACCGGATACCGATTGAAGTTAAAAACCGCCCCGCTCCGCGCACTCCTTTCGAGAGCCATCTGCTCCAGCTTGCCGCATACTGTCTGCTGATCGAGGATACTACAGGCTCGCGGCCTCCTTTTGGGAGGCTCAAATACCGGGACAAAACGATAGATGTGCCTTTTACCGACTCGCTGCGCCAGCGCCTGCTGGACACCATGGCCGCAATGCAGAGGGATCTGGCCACCCCGGATCTGGACCCATTGCCGCAACACCATGATCCACACCGCTGCGCCAAATGCGGATATCGGGACATTTGCGGAAAGAAGGTGCAATAGCACCTTGCCGATGGAATCCTTTCACAACGGGCAGGAATCTATCACTACAAAGCACGCCGAGAGAAGAGCCCGCAGCCATTGGCCGATAGCCGTCAGCATCTACGAAAGCTTCTGTCGCAGAGAAGCGGAGAGCTACCGGCCGACGGCTTTCTGTATCTCTCTGCGGCAGCTTCTTGATTCTGGCTCGTCCAGGTCAGGACGATTCGGAGAGCACAAACGATGCCTTTGTGGAGAACGCGAGGATGAAACCAGAAAATTTGGATGAGCTTTGCATCAACACCATTCGCTTCCTGGCAGTGGACGCCATCGAGAAAGCAAAATCCGGGCACCCGGGCATGGTTCTGGGGTCGGCCCCTGCCGCCTACGTGCTCTGGGACCGCTTCCTGCGCCACAATCCGTCCAATCCATCCTGGCCCGACCGAGACCGGTTCGTTCTCTCAGCAGGACACGCCTCGATGCTTCTGTACTCGCTCCTCTACCTGACCGGGTACAAGATGACCCTGGAGGATATCGAATCCTTCCGGCAATGGGGTAGCGTCACGCCGGGCCATCCAGAGCGCGACATGGCGCGTGGCATCGAGACGACCACCGGCCCGCTTGGACAAGGGTTCGCCACAGCCGTTGGCATGGCAATGGCGGAGGCACATCTGGCAGCGCGGTACAACTGCCGCGGCCACGAGATCGTCCACCACCACACCTACGTCCTTGCCAGTGATGGGGATATGATGGAAGGGATTTCCCACGAGGCGGCATCCCTGGCAGG
>WFSD01000073.1 GCA_015486235.1 Anaerolineae bacterium | reverse complement strand
TCATTCCACCGTGACGGATTTTGCCAGGTTACGGGGCTGATCCACGTCCGCTCCCCGGCGGACGGCGATGTAGTATGCCAGAAGCTGGAGCGGTATCACCGAGACGACCGGCGATAGGAGGTAAGGTACTTCCGGCACCTCGATCACATAATCCGCCTTGGTGCGTATGAAATCGTCTCCTTCCGTCGCCACCGCTATTACGATGCCTCCCCTGGACTTCACCTGCTCGACCTGGCTGACCATCTTCTCGTAGACATGATCATGAAGGGCAATGGCGACCACTGGCATGTTCTCGTCTATCAGAGCGATTGGGCCATGCTTCATCTCCCCCGCAGGGTAGCCCTCTGCATGGATGTAGCTTATCTCCTTCAGCTTTAGCGCTCCCTCCAGGGCCACCGGGTAATTGATCCCCCGCCCCAGGTAGAGGAAATTCGAGTGGCGGTAGAACCTGGCCGCCAGATCCTCGTACAAGGCGCTCTGCTCCAGCACCTTGCCCACCAGGTTCGGCAGAAGGGAGAGACCGTGGAGCAGTTCCCGGCGTCGCCCGCGGGAGAGGACACCCCGCAAAGTGCCCAGGTGTACCGCCAGCAGGTACTCGTCCACCAGCGACGCAGTGAATGCCTTGGTGGATGCCACGCCGATCTCCGGTCCTGCCTGCATGTAGATGAGACCGTCGGCCACCCTGGATGCCTGACTCCCCACAACGTTCACGATGGAGACCAGTCTTGCACCCTTGTTGCGAGCTTCTTCCATTGCCGCCAGCGTGTCCACCGTCTCTCCCGACTGCGTGATGGCGAGAACCAGAGACCGCTTGTCTATGAGAGGGTCACGGTACCGGAATTCGGAGCCATAATCTACCTCCACCGGAATACGAGCCAGATTTTCGAAAAGGAACTTTCCTATCTGTCCAGCATAGGCGGAAGTCCCGCAGGCGACGATCACCATCCTGTTAAAAGCCCTCGCGTCCTCGGCGGCCCAGGGGATACCATCCAGGATCACCTCGTCCTTCTGGAAATCCACCCGCCCCCGGATGGTATCGGTCACGGAGCGGGCCTGCTCGTAAATTTCCTTCTCCATGAAGTGGCGGTAAGTGCCCTTTGCCGCCGAGACAGGATCCCACGGTATAGTGTGCACCTCTTTTTCCAGGGGATCGCCGTCCAGAGTGGTAGCCCGGAAGCCATTCCTCGTCACCACTGCCATCTCCCGGCTCTCCAGGAAGACCATTTGGCGGGTATGCTCCAGGATAGCGGGGATGTCGGATGCAACGAACATCTCTCCATCTCCCAGGCCGATGGTCACACCGCCAGCGTTACCGATGCGGGCAGCGATAAGCCTGTCCGGTTCACGACTGGACATCACCACGATGCCGTGGGCACCCTGAAGACGGTTGAGAGCCTGCCTGGTGGCCTCCTCCAGGCTATCGGTCCCTTTCATGTACTCTTCCACCAGGTGGGCAATCACCTCGGTATCCGTCTCCGAGCGGAAGACATGCCCTTTCGTCTCGAGCTCCCGCCGGAGATCGAGGAAGTTCTCCACGATGCCGTTGTGCACCACGACGATCTCGCCGCTGCAGTCGGTATGAGGATGGGCGTTGTAGGCGCTGGGACGCCCATGGGTCGCCCATCGGGTGTGCCCTATGCCGATGTGCCCGTCCACGGGTGATTTCTCCAGGAGTTCCCGGAGTCGGGCGAGCTTGCCCACCTCGCGTCTCACGTCTATCCTGCCACCGCCGTTTATGACAGCCACTCCGGCAGAGTCATACCCTCTGTATTCCAGGCGATGCAATCCTTCCACGACGACCTCGCAGGCGGATTTATCGCCGATGTATCCAACTATTCCACACATTTCTACCCCCAAGTCGATGAAACTAGCGAATCAGTGAAGAAGCGAATTGGCGGATCAACGAGCCGGTGGAATGCCGACGTCTGTGGCGTCCTGAGAGCGAGCGTGAAAATCCCACGAAGCGCGCTGATACGCCTCTCACGGAGCAAAAACAGGAAAATCACGCCACCGCCGTTCCGTCTTGTCCCCGCGGTTGCCCGCGGGATTTGTCGGTCGGCTTTCAGGGGCTTGGGGGTCGCCTTATGGCGTTTGCAGGGCCGTGGCCGGGCCCTGGAGGGCTTCCGCTGATCTCTCGATTTTCTCCCCTCCTCGGGGATTGGCCCCACCTCGCGGTGGGGAACCCTCTTCCTCGTCAACCGGTTCCCAAATGGAGCCGGCCCGTGCGCTTCCACCCCCAGGATATTACGGTCTCATCATGGTTACCTCCATAGTCTGACGTACACAGGCGCAACACGTATTGAATTGTAGCACGGCGAAGCAGCGAGGTCAATCGCCGTCCTGGCGGAGGAAATCGCAGCAAATCCTGGGGGTCAGAGGGACTCCGGAAACGAGAAGGGTAATCAGGGTGTTTCCCCCATCCCTGCTTGATCCCCTTTCCCTCGGCCTGCAAACGACGTCCCGCTATTCACCCACGATCTGCACTACCACGCGGCGATGCCTGGGTCGGTTGTCGAAATCTATGAACACGAGTTGCTGCCAGGTCCCAAGGGTCATGCTGCCGTTTACCACCGGCACCGTAAAGCCTGCCCCCAGAAGGGAGGCTCGGATGTGAGAATGGCCGTTGCCGTCCCCCCAGCGCAGGTTGTGGCGGTAGTCTATGTTGCTGGGCACCACCCGTTCGAACATCTCACGGAGGTCCGAAATAGCTCCAGACTCGTACTCGATAGTGGTGATCCCGCTGGTGGAACTGGGGCTGAATATCGTGACTATCCCGTTCTTCACGCCGGATTCCCTCACGGCGCTCTCCACCTCTCGGGTGATGTCTATGACGTGGGTATTCCCGCGGGTATCCAGGCTGATGTAGTCCGTCTTGACCATATTTCACCTCCAGAAAAATAGTCGTGATTGGGTCGATTTTCGGTTACCAAATCCACCCAGAACGTTTGTCGACTTTCAGCAGGCTCAGCACCCTATCGGACGCGGTGAGCCAAAGAAATGGCACGTAAACCAACGCCAACGCCGCAGGAATCCATCCCGAGCCGGATCGCCATCCTGCAGCGATCATCTTGCCAAGTTCTGCTTCCTGGGGCAACAACCCCATCCCCAGGAATCCAGGCACTGCCACGCCCACCAGCCCCGCCCACACAGTCCACGCCATCAGTGACACGATCATGCCTGTGCCATGCTGCCAGCCATAGAGCTTGGAGCCAGTGCGGTACGGTCTCCCTCGCCATGCCTCCTCTGAGATCATCACAAGCCTGGGGAACATCCAGTAAATCGTCACGATGCCGATGACTTTACTGGCGCCCTGGTCACCGGCAACAGCTATGCTCAACAGCACCCAATAGAAAGCGGGAAGGGCGAAGAATATCTGCACAGGCCATGCGATCAGAGATGCCAGTGTCTCCCGTGCTTTGCCTCCTTTGTACCTGAGTTCCCCCACCAGCAAGCCCCACCCGACGCCGGGGACGAACAGAAGCGGTGCGACTATCATGAAAGCCACGGATGTACTGGCCGCCGCCGCTGCCCATTTCGTCCTCCACACCACCACGACAACCAGCAGCAGGACGGATGCAGCCAGAGCCCCGCATGTCCATGTACCTCCGGGTGGTCGGAATCCTTTTTTCCCCGGAGGTTCTCCTCTTTCCGAGAAGAGGGTGAAGAAGTCCGCCAGCAGGCGGAACACGAGGGTGATCACTGCCATCCAAAGTGCCACCCGGAACGCTGTAATCCAGTCGGCGTGAACCAGCGACTGGAGAAAGAGCCTCCCGGCCCCCGGGATGCCGAGGAACGGTTCCAGCACCAACATGCCGCTCAGGATGTTGGGTGATGCGTGCAGGAGCGCTGGGATGGCTTTGGCGCTGTCCCTTTCCCGTAAAGCGGCCCTTGCCGCAACGAACGCCGGGTAGAAAGCAAGCAGGATCGCCGGAAGAACAATGTGCCGCCAGAAACAACCCGGGGAACCGGGGAAAATCCCCCCCGTGGCTTGCAAGGCCAGCGGGGCAAGTGCCACAGGGGTCGCCAGAAGCAGCGGAGCCAATGACCACCATGCGACTTCCCTGGGCAGCGAGGAGTTAGCCATATTCCGTCCAGCCGCCAGAAAGACCCACATCAGGACGATGGATATCCCCAATGCAGCGATTGTCTCCATGATCGAGACTCTGAAAGCTACGGATATCTGGGCCGATCCACCGCCCCAATCCCCGCTGATCAGGCTGCGGAGGAGGGCCATGTAACGGCTGCCGCCGGAGGGCGACAGGTAGGGAGCACCTGCCGTCGGTGAGGATGTCACAGAACCCAGGATACGAAAGAGCACCGCAGGGACGAGAAGGAAAGCCAGCGCGTGCCCGATTACCCGCCACGAGAAATCCCAATACGGGAAACGCTTCTGATCTTCGGCCATGTTTTACTCCGGGAGTCGCTGATTCGTCGATTCTAAAAGACCCCGCAAAACAAAGCCCCGGCGTGCACCAGGGCTTGAGGCGGAGAGGGAGGGATTTGAACCCTCGAGGGCGGTTAGCCCTACGCGTTTTCGAGACGCGCGCACTAGGCCAGACTATGCGACCTCTCCGTAATGAACACATTATATCCGGAGTCCTTCCAAAAATCAAAAGCCATGCCCGCACGGGAGAGCGAAGCAATTCTCGGGGGGCCGTAGGGCCCTCAGAAATTAACCTGCCTTTCGGGAGGCTTTCGTCAACCTCTGGCAAGCCACAGCACAAGCCCTGCATTGAGCGTGAGGGCTCCCAGGATCGTTTCCGGGCCTTGATTTGCTTCGAAATCCCCCGCACACACGACCTTGATTTTTACGTCCCGACGATGTATGATGTCATAAAGATGGTGTGGATTGATTTGGCGAGAGAAGGACAGTGACATGAAACGGACAAGAGTGCGATGGTGGGTTTTGCTCCTAACGCTCTTGGCATTGCTGTGGGGTCCCTTTGCCCAGGCTGAGCCGGGGAATCACGTCGACCTGTTGGTTTTCAAGGGTGCCGTGACCCCCGTGCTAGACCGCTACCTCTCTCAGGGGATATCGACCGCCTCAAACGATGGGGCAGAAGTGCTCATTCTCAAGTTCGACACCCCAGGGGGGTCTGTGGACATAACGCAGGGCATCGTGCAGAAAATCCTGGCCTCGCCGGTGCCCATAGTCGTGTACGTCGCGCCGCCCGGCGCCCATGCCGCTT
>WFSD01000072.1 GCA_015486235.1 Anaerolineae bacterium | reverse complement strand
TCCCGGCTGGGAAGTCTACATCGACGGTAAGCGCGGGCGCACCTTGCGCGCTTACGGCATCCTGCGCGCCGTCGCGCTGCCCGCGGGCAAACACAAAGTGGAATGGCGGTTCGAACCCGGAATCATGTGGGCGGGCTTGGCCATCAGCATGCTCAGCGCTCTTGCAGCCACCATTGCTTTTGTTTACCTGGGCTTTTGAAGCAAATCAAGGCCCGAAAATGCTCCTGGAAGCCCTCACGCTCGATACAGAGCCTGTGCTGCGGCTTGCCAGGGATTGACGAAAGCCTCCCGAAAGGCAGGTTAATTCCTGGGGCTCTTCCGACGCGTCTGGGGCCTGGCACAACTCATCGCCTGGGGTTGACGAACACCGAAGGTGCTTCAACAGGAATCCTGGGGGTCTCACAGGCCCCCAGGATTCCCTTCGAAACTCCATTCCCCGTTCATCTTGCCCTCCATCTGGACATGTGGTAGCATTGCCACACGTCCTCAATCCCGCCAGAGCTGATAGACATATCGGTCATGCTTGCACCCCTATCGGGTTAGCGCCTTGCGGATCGTCGGCTCGTTTCGCACGTCTTTGTTTGCATAAGGAGGGCATAAGAATGGAGCAACCTGAGTTCAAAATCTACAGCTATCGTTGGGTTGTGCTTTTAGCGTTCATGCTGGTGGTTGCCGCCAGTCAGCTGTCGTGGATCACTTTTGCCCCGATCACCAACGATGCCGCCAAATTCTACGGGGTCTCCGATTTGAGCATTGGCCTTCTCTCCATGATTTTCATGATCGTGTACATCTTCGTTTCGATTCCCGCTTCGTGGGTCATAGACACCTATGGGATGCGAGTCGCTGTCGGCGCTGGGGCAATCCTGACCGCCATTTTCGGTCTCATGAGGGGACTGGAGGCGTCCTCTTACACGATGGTGCTCGTCTCCCAGATAGGTCTCGCCATCGGACAGCCTTTCATCCTCAACTCTGTCACCAAAGTCGCCGCGAGATGGTTTCCTGTCCAGGAACGTGCCACGGCTTCGGGGCTTGGCACGCTTTCCATATACGTGGGCATAATCATCGGCATGATGGCCACCCCTTTCCTCACGATCGAATTTGGGATCGAGAGAATGCTCCTTGTGTATGGAATTTTCGCAGTCGTTGGGGCATTGTTCTTCTTATTGGCAGCCAAAGAACATCCGCCTACACCTCCTGGGCCTCCGGAGATGGAAGAACGGGCCCTCATGTTCGACGGGCTTAAGATCGCGCTCCGGACGAGAGATTATCTGTTCTCGTTGGCGGTCTTCTTCATTGGTCTGGGGGTATTCAACGGCGTGACCACGTGGATAGAGGAACTGGTGCGGCCGCGAGGGTTCTCGATGTCGCAGGCGGGTACAGCAGGAGGCGCCATGGTGCTTTTCGGAATCCTGGGTGCCCTGATCATGCCAATGCTCTCCGACCACTACCGAAAGCGAGTCCCGTTCATAGCCCTGGCCATCGCCTTGGCGGACGTCGGTCTGGTGGGCATAACTTTCGCCAGAACCTATTGGCTGTTGCTACTATCCGCTATCTTCCTTGGGTTCTTCATGCTCAGCGCAGCCCCGATTGGGTTCCAGTATGGAGCAGAAATCGCACAGCCCGCACCCGAGGGCACGACGAATGGCTTGCTTTTGCTCGCAGGACAGATATCTGGGATAATATTCATATTTGGGATGGATGCTTTCAAATCACCAAAAACCGGTTCTATGACGTTATCCATGTTGGTCCTTGTCGTGCTGATGCTGGTCGGCCTGTTGCTGTGCATGACGCTCAAAGAACCTGAGCGGCTCTCCAAGATTCAGTGATGCAGGATCATCGCTTGAGCATGATTGCCGCATCGGCACCTGTCTTCTCGCCTTGAGCCGAAACGGTTCTTTCACAATCACCGTTGTTCCTTCAGGGATTTTGAAGCAAATCGGAAGCCCGAAGTCGCTCCACGGGCATTCTCGACGCTTCTGAAGCGATCCGATACTTGCCGTTGGGGTTGATGTAGAGCGATAATGGTTCTGGGGATTCCTGGGAGCCTGTAGGGCTCCCAGGATTTGCCTCGCTCTCCTCCTTCGGCGTCATTCTTGAATCCTGCGGGCGATTTGACTATACTGACCATGATGAACCCGTGCGGATGCCGGGCCAAGGATGCGTTGCGACTGGCTGTGTGTATGCTCCCCCCTGGTTCACGGTGACTGCAGCCGCAATGCTGTACGTCCCGTCGTTTCAGTGCAGCCGACGCCACTATGTCTACAGCAGCAGAAAATGCGTCCGGCAGCACTATGCAAGCGTGTCGTTACTATCTGGAGAACAAAGTGGTGAAATATGTACTTTTCGACCTGGATGAAACCCTCTATCCCAGAGAGGCCGGCGTGATGCAGGCGATAGGCGACAGGATAGAGGCGTATGTTCAGGAGAAATTGGGCTTGCCGCGGGAGAAGGTATCTGAACTGAGGCGCAAGTACCTGAAAAATTATGGCACTACTCTTGCGGGCCTTTTGCGTCATTATTCAAATGTAATAGATGAACGGGAATACCAGGAATTCGTGCATGACATACCGCTGGAGAAACTGCTCCAGCCAAACCGGCGACTGGCAAGAGCGCTGTCCAGAATCCCGCAGGAGAAAGTCGTGCTGACGAACGCTTCCAGGGAACATGCGTTGAAAGTGCTGGAAGCGTTGGAAGTGGAGAAGTTTTTCGATCGGATCATAGACATCGAAGCATTGGGGTATGTGAACAAGCCGCGACCGGAGGCGTACAGACGAGCCCTCGACATATTGGGGGCGGAGGGCCCGGACTGCATCCTGGTGGAGGACAATGTGCGCAACCTGCTTCCTGCCAAAGCTCTGGGCATGATTACAGTTCTCGTGAATGCCGAGGGCGCTACCGGAGTGGACTTCGTGATCCACGAGGTAAGCGATATCGAGCACGTGGTAGAGACACTGGAAGGGACACGAGAAGCGAAAGCTTAGTTGGGGACACCGTGACGAAGCCCGATCTGCGCAGCGACAAAGAGTTGATAAAAGCATGTCTGGCTGGAGACGCCAGAGCCTGGGATACGCTGATAGAACGATATCAGAGGTTGGTGTATTCTGTGCCTATGAGATACGGCGTTTCCCCAGACGACGCCGCGGACATAATGCAAGATGTCTTCATCTTGCTTTTCCGGAACCTGCATGCCCTGCGTGATGCCGATAAAATCGCTTCCTGGCTCATAACCACGACCCAGCGTGAAAGCTGGCGATGGAAAAAGAGAGAAAGCAAATTCGGATCCAAAGTCGTGCAGGAATCAGAGAAGGACGAAGACATACTGGCCTCTCTCCCCGACAACCGAGAAAGCCCGGAGGAAACTGCACTGCGGATGGAAGCACAGCAGACCATCCGGGACGCTCTCTCCCTTCTGGAAGATCGGTGCAGGGAACTTTTGCGCCTCCTCTTCTACGAGCATCCGCGCCCTTCCTACAAAAGCATCTCAAGGGCCCTTGGAATTCCAGAGGGCGCGATAGGCCCCACCAGGGCAAGATGTCTGAAAAAACTGAAGGAGATAGTGGCACGCCTTGGAGGGATGTGAGGAGGCAATACTTAGCATAGGCGATTCTGCGCGATACCGTCGAGAAACGGTATTTTGTCGGAACTCCAACTACTCACTAAATTGAGGGGGCAAATCAGGGGACAACCTGCCCACAAGCAGATAGCATCTACAACGCAGCTGGATGAGAGAAACTATGGAGAAAAGAGAACATCCGCCCTTCCAATGGCTAGTGGATATGGCCTTGGGAGAAGCTTCACCGGAGATCACAGAAGAGGTAGAACGCCATTTGGCTGTCTGCCCCAAGTGTCGCGCTGACTACCGGTGGGTTCAGGAGACGCTTGCACTGATGGCGGACGATTACAGCTTAGAACCACCGGAGGAAGCTGTTGAGCGGGCTAAATCCATCTTCCGGCAGGAGGCGGGGGCCCGTGCCAGGCAAGGCTTCCTGGACAGGCTGTTCTCCTGGTTCTCCCTCTCAGGGGTGCGGCTGGCCGCCGCTGCGGCTGCAGCCATCATTGTGATAGCATTCCTGGCGTTTCTGGGGCTACCCCACCAGCAAGGTTACGCTGCTGTGCTTGCCGGAGGTTCCGCACAGATGCTGAATCCGAACGGAGCATGGGAAAATATCAGGCCAGGGCAGAAAATAGTTCCTGGCTCCGTAGTGCGGGCAGGTGAAAACTCCCCTGCCATCCTTCGCTTCCCGGATGGATCACGACTACATATCGGCGAGAAGAGCGCTTTGTACTTGAAGAGTATGAAGAAGTCCGGGGGAACCTGGAAGATCACTATGGCTACAGATTCCGGCTTGGTCAACATGTGGCCCACAGAGAATGCCAGCATGGAAATCACTACGCCGGCGGCACACTGCACTACCGTCATGCCGGGGCAGTATTCGGTGAGTGTCGCCGCGACTGGCAAAACCACAATCTTCGTCACTGCCGGGAAACTCGACCTGACCACCGATGGGAGAAAACTGTCCCTCGGGGCAGGGGATAGAGTAACTCTGGAACCCGTGCCCGGGGCAACACCGGTCGTTCCCACGCCCGCTCCGGAAACTACCATCGAGCCGACATCTTCGTTGCACACTCCGCGCCCTGCAACGCCAACAAGCGGAAATCCGACGCTTCCTGCACCGGGTCGCACTGCCACACCTGGCATCACGTCGACACCTTATCCAACGGAGATTGGGGTACACCTGGCCACACCATCGGCGACGCCTCCCATAGGATGGCCTACTGTTACACCAATGCCGTCGGTGACGCCTCCCATCGGAGGGCCTACTACCACACCTGCGCCGTCGATGACGCCTCCCATCGGGTGGCCTACTACCACACCTGCGCCGTCGATGACGCCTCCCATCGGGTGGCCTACTACCACACCTGTGCCGTCGGTGACGCCTCCCATCGGAGGGCCTACTACCACACCTGTGCCGTCGATGACGCCTCCCATTGGAGGGCCTACTACCACACCTGTGCCGTCGGTGACGCCTCCCATTGGAGGGCCTAC
>WFSD01000071.1 GCA_015486235.1 Anaerolineae bacterium | reverse complement strand
TTGCCGTCACCGTAGCCGATGTAGTCCAGCACCTGATTGCGGGTTTCCTGGGGTATGGTTTCCCAGAACCACCCGCGTGCGGTG
The DNA here is from genome assembly GCA_015486235.1 of Anaerolineae bacterium. GTDB lineage: Bacteria > Chloroflexota > Anaerolineae > S016-19 > S016-19 > S016-19. The sequence continues at coordinate 1,986 of WFSD01000071.1, read as the reverse complement.
TCGCTGTCATGGGTGCTGGTGTACACCACGGAGTTGCGGGTGTGGTTATGTGGCAGGTACGGATTCGTTGGGTCGCCGTCGAAAGCGAACTGGAGCACTTTCATCCCTGGCGCGCCGATCTTTTCCCTCATTTTCTCTACCTCTGGGGTGATGAATCCCAGGTCTTCCACGATCATGGGCACGTTGCAAAGTGCTTGCTGCACTTTCTCGAAGAAATCAATGCCGGGGCCTTTGACCCAGCGGCCCTTCTGCGCCGTTGGCATCCCTGCGGGTATCTCCCAGTACGCCTCGAACCCCCGGAAGTGATCCAGGCGGACGATATCCACCATCCGGAGGACAGCCTTGAACCGAGATATCCACCAGGAGTAGCCGTCCCGCGCCATCGCGTCCCAGCGGTAGAGTGGATTTCCCCAAAGCTGGCCGGTTTCGCTGTACAGATCTGGGGGAACCCCGGCGACCACCGTAGGGCGCAGTTGATCATCCAGGAAGAAGAGGTCTGGGTGAGACCATGTGTCGGCGCTGTCGTAGGCGACGAAGATAGGGATGTCGCCGATAATCTTCACGCCACGCTCGCCTGCGTGCCACCGCAGGGCGCTCCACTGGTGGAAGAAGACGAACTGGATGAATTTGTATTTTTGGATTTCCTCGTGTAGCCGCTCCCTGGCGGCGATCATGGCGTCAGGGTCCCGGCGTGCCAGCTCTGGCGCCCAGTCGCTCCAGGCTGCCCCCCCATGGGTCTCTTTCAAGGCCGTGAAAAGGGCATAATCGTCGAGCCACTCGGCGTTCTCCTCGCAGAAACGCTGGAACCCCTCTCTGTGTTCCTGCGGGCCGCTCTTCATGAAGTAATGGTAGGCATCTTTGAGAATTGGTATTTTGTACTCGATGACTTTGCCGTAGTCCACCCGATTTTGTGGAAACGAGGGCGGGTGGAGGAAAGCTTCTTTCCGGAGCATTCCTTCTTCCGCCATTTCCTCCAGGCTTATGAGCAACGGATTGCCCGCGAATGACGAGAGAGACTGATAAGGCGAGTCCCCGTATCCGGTTGGATTGAGGGGCATGACCTGCCACAGCGTCTGTCCGGCGTTGTGCAGGAAATCCACGAACTTGTAGGCTTCTGGGCCCATATCTCCTATCCCCAGGTCACCTGGCAGTGATGTAGGGTGAAGAATTAGCCCGCTGGCACGGGGGAATTTCATGGTATTCGATACTCCTTTCGGAATTCGCTCTACTGAAAAGGCCTTTTCATTGCAGGGCCCGCCGAGAACGCAGAGATACTTGAAAAGCCGTCAGCAGTTAGCCGTTAGCGGGCAGCGACTTCTGTCCCCGCGACAGGCTCTCTAAGAAAGCTGCCGGCTCTCACCCCGCGTTCTCGGCGGTGATTTACGTCGGCAGCAGGCAGCGCGTGGCCTCCGCCGACACCGTCTTTCGTCAATCCAGGTACTTCCCAACCAGCAGATCCAGTTTTGCTTTCACCGCCGGCGGTATGGCGTCCGGGCTGGTGATGATGGCGTCTTTCAGAGCGTCGGCGTAAGGGCTGGGCGGAGCGTCTTTCAGCGCCAGGATGGCGTTCCGTAGTGCTTCTTTCGCCACCTCTACGTTGTGGAGCAGTGTCATGATCACCATCTCGGCAGTTACCGGTTCCTCGTTCTCGTGCCACACATCGTAATCGGTAACGTGGGCCATGGCGGCGTAACTCATGCCCGCTTCCCGCGCCAGCGACACCTCCGGTATGGCGGTCATGCCGATGATGTCCACCCCCCACTGCCGGAAGATGCGGCTCTCCCCTCTCGTGCTGAACCGGGGGCCTTCGATCACCAGAAAGGTCCCGCCCATGTGGACCGGATTGCCCGTTTTCTTCACCGCATCGTACAAAACTCGGCTCAGGTATGGGCAAAAAGGATCGGCCATGCTGACGTGAACCACTATCCCGTCGCCGAAGAATGTCTGGGTGCGCTTGGTCGTTCGGTCGAAGACCTGATCCGGAAT
>WFSD01000070.1 GCA_015486235.1 Anaerolineae bacterium | reverse complement strand
TTCTTGAGCTGGCGGAACTCTATTTCCGTCTCCCCCAGGGTTACCCGGCGGCTGCGGTGAGGCGTGGCAAAAGTGAGAACGTATGGCACCTGGCTCAGAATGCCATAGCGGGAAAGCGCCGATTCGAAGGAAAGGTACGAAGGATAAACTATCTGATTGGCAATGATCGCGAGGTCAGGCGGGCGCAGGGCGACATGGTACACGCCCCGCCGGAGTCGCACCAGCACACCGTACTTCACCAGCCGGTCCAGCGTGACGTAGAGGGCCGGGCGCTTTTGTCCCAGCACCTTTTCCAGATCGGATGGCGTGAGGTAAGGCTTGTTCAAAGAGAGCAGTTGTTGCACCAGAGCCAGGTCTTTGGGTTTCAGGCGATCCATTGCTCTATCACCCTCCAGTGATCGCGAGGCAAATACTTGCGGAGCTCGCGTCGTAGTGATTTTGTGTCGACATCGCTCAAGTCGGGAGTGAAGGGGCGACGAAGCTTTTGAGCGATAAACCAGAGGTCGTAAAGGTCCCGGGGTTGGCGACGATTTGCCCAGGCAGCCTGTTTGTCAGCCCACATCCTCTCCAGCGTGGCCACCTGGGCAAGGGGAGAGATGGGGGTAACCGGGCTGGTAAGCAAGCGCAGGGCAAAGTCCAGCCCTCGTTTCCAGGTCTCTGTTCGTGTGGATATCTCCAGTTTGATGGAGAAAGCGTAGGGGAGGTAAGGCTCTTGCACTTTGTAAAGGGCAAAAAGGGTGAACCTTTTGCCGAGGGCTTCGACCAGTGTGATCTGGGGCGATGCCTCGGCAACTGTCTCGGCCGAGTGTCTAAAACTCTCTGCCGGTACGGGCGAGAGGAGTGAGAAACCGAGGTCGTCCGAGAAGCGGGGAGAACCGTAGGCCAGGCGTAGAGCGGTGCCTCCTTTGAATACCAGGACGCTGCCCATGGTCGTATCCATCAGTTTTTGCAGGATGAGGAGCTCATACTCCTCTCGTGTGACCTGCTCTACTGATATTTTCAGTTGTCGAGACAGGTTTTCCGCAAGCTGCTGATCCATGCCGATCCTCGTTCTTAAACAAAAATGTTAAGTTACGATGAGTGATATGCCGTTTCTGTGGTGTTGTCAAGTCTGGAATCTGGCTGTCGATACCGGCAACCGGCATGGACGGGAGAGCCAGGGTGATGGAGTATTATGCCTCAAGAGGGTTTGATCCCACCCGCTATGACGTGGAGTGGGGATTGTCAGCTCGCTCGATGAGTTTTTGGGAGACGTATGGATTCCGACAGAATTGCCGGAAAGGTCGTGCGGGGATCGGCGTATAGCATCGCCGCTTCGGCGATCACGCTGACCTTGGGGTTCATCAGATCAGTGTTGTTGGCACGGTTGCTGCTGCCGGAGCATTTCGGCGTGGTGGCACTAGCGATGGTTTTCCTGAACCTGGCAGGGCAGTTGCGGGCTTTCGGCATGGATAAAGCTCTCATCCACCGCTCCAAAGCAGATCAAGGAGCCCTCGCGACTTACTTCACATTGCGCATGGCGACTCTGACCACAAGTCTCATCGTAATGCTGGCTACCATCCCTTTGCTGGCACTATTCTACCAAAATATGCCATCCCTTGCCGCCGTAATGGCAGCGTTGGTGGGCGTGGAAGCGTTGAAAGGACTCAACAGTGTCCAGGAAACGCTGCTGAACAAGGGCCTGGAATTTCGAGCGATCGCCTTGACCAACGTTGTGGCGTCAGTCACCATGACCGTGGTCGCTCCCTGGATGGCGTGGAGCGGGTTTGGAGTCTGGGCACTGGTGGGAGAACGGGCCAGCGGCATGATGGCCCGCTGGGTAATGGTCTGGCTGGTGTTTCGCCGTTGGTGGCCGCGTTTCGGCTGGAATGGAGAGGTGGCCCGCTGGTTCTGGCGATACGGGCGGGCTGTGTGGGGGGCGACTTCTCTCGCATTCCTGCTGGATCGGTTCGACGATTTCTGGACAGGGACATTCCTGGGCAAGACGCCGCTGGGTTACTACTCCCGTGCTTACGATTTCGCCCGATACCCGCGCCGGGTGATCGCCACTCCCCTCGTCTCCGTCTTCATGCCAACTTTCGCCAGGCTTCAGGATGACCGTCTGCGGCTTTCCAAAGCGTTCTTCCGGATGATGAGCCTGATGGTACGGACCGGATTTCTCCTTGCACTCCTGCTCATCCTGACAGCCCCAGAGTTCATCCGGCTGTTGTTGGGCAATAAATGGCTACCGATGACGTTGACGTTTCAGTTGATGATTGTGTATGTTTCCGTAGACCCAATGATGGCCGGGATGCACCAGTTGCTCCTTGCCGTGGGAAGACCGATGGTGATCACGAAGGTGCGGGTCTGGCAGATGCTCTTCTTCGTTCCAGCGGTGATCGGGTTGGGTACGTGGAAGGGGATCGTGGGTGTAGCGATAGCTGCCGATCTGATGGTCTTGCTGGGAGCCGTGCTTCTTAGCCGGAAGATCCGTGACGTTGTCGATTTCTCGTGGCGGATCCTGCTGTTTTGGCCCCTGGTCGGCGTGACGGCTGGGACGGCGGTCGTTTTAGCAGCATCGACTGTGTGGCGTGGCCGACCCGCGGCGACGGTGTTCTTCGCCAAATTCGTCACGGTGCTTGTGGTGTACTCGCTCCTGATCGTGATCGCGGAACGGGAGCAAATTCGTTCTGGCTGGCTGGCTCTGCGTCATGCCTTAAAGCCGGAATAAGATTTCAGGAGGTGTTATGAGGGTTAGTGCGATCATTCCGGCGGCCGGGTCCGGGACACGCATGGGCACGCCGACGCCCAAGCAGTTCTGGGTCGTACACGATCGGCCGCTCATCGTCTACACGCTGCAAACCCTCGCGAGAAGCGATTTCATCCAGGAAGTGGCCGTGCCGACTTCAGAGGACGGCCTGCCGTTGCTCCAGGATTTCGTTCGACGGTTCCACCTGGACGGCAAGGTGCAGATCGTGCGGGGCGGCGAATCCCGCCATTACTCCATCCGCAACGGCCTGCTGGCGCTTTCGCCGGCCGACGTGGTCATCGTCCACGATGCAGTGCGACCGTTCGTCTTCGAGGAAATCTTCCGGCCGCTGGCGGAAGCGGCATGGGAGCACGGAGCGGCGGGGACGGTCATGCCGCTGGTGGACACGGTGCTGGCGGTGACGGACGACGGGTTCATGGAGCGGAGCCTGGATCGGCGGCTCTACCGGGCCAGCCAGACACCGCAGGCGTTCCGGTACGAAATCCTCAAGCGCGCCTACGAAAACGCCGCCGAGGAGGAGATGCTGCACAGCACGGAGTGCCTGGAACTGGCTCGCAGGGCCGGGGCCAGGGTGAAGCTGCTGCAGGGCTCTCCTTTCTTCTGGAAGGTCACGTACAAGCCGGACATCTACACCGCCGAGCGGCTGGCTATGGAGCGCTCCCGGCAGGTCGCCATCGTGACCGGCGGCAGCCGCGGGATCGGGCAGAAAGTGGCGGAATCGCTAGCGGATCGCGGGCTGAAGGTGGCCGTCGTGGCCCGCGACGAGGAAGTGGAGACCGTGGCCCGGCACATCGGCGGGATGGCGGTTCAGGCGGACGTGTCCCGCCCCGATGAGGTGCAGCGTCTTTTCGATGCCGTGCTGGAGCGATGGGGTCGGGTGGACGTGATGGTGAACAATGCCGGCACCGCCCGCTGGCGGAAGCTCGCCGACATGGGCGACGAGGAGTGGCAGGAAATCGTGGACACGAACCTGAGCGGGGCGTTCTACTGCACCCGTGCGGCGTTCCGGGCGATGGTGGAGTCCGGCAACGGGGGCGTCATCATCAACATTGGCTCCAGTTCCATCAGCGGCGGGCGCGTCGGGGAGGGGGCGTACGCCGCCAGCAAAGCGGGCCTCGTCGCTCTGACGGAGACCACGGCGTTGGAAGGGAAGCCGTACGGAATCCACGCTTTCACCGTCGTCCCCCGCCGGACGGACACAGCTCTGCGCCGGGCGCTTTACCCCGACGAGAAGGATGCAGATCTCCTGGATCCGTCCGACGTGGCACGGGTGGTGACTTTCTGCGCCACGGAGTGGATGCCTCACCTCAGCGGGCAATCTTTCTGGGTGAAATGACCGTGAATGTGGTCGAGTTGAAGCGGCGGATACGCCTGACCGTCTTCAGGCTGGCGCGGGCGTTGAGTGCACCGTTGCTGGCGCTGCTTCCCCCTCGGAAAGGGCTCATCGTCTTCACATGCGTGACGGGGCCGAACTGCCGGGGTAATCCCGCTCCGCTGTACGAGGCGTTCCGGGCCATGCCAGGCTTCCAGGCCAGGTGGATCACGCCGTATCGGGGGAATCCCGTATCCGGCCACATCTGGCGGCTCTCGCCAAGAGGCTTCTGGTGCCTGCTGCGGATGGAGGGCTGGGTGATCGATTCCCGCACGCCGACGTTTTTCTCCACCCGTGGCAAGAAGATCTTCCAGACGTGGCATGGCGTGGGCATCAAGACCATGGCCGGGGACAACCGTTTCTCGCCCAACGAGGCCGAACGCCGCTCCCTCGCCCGCGATGTCGAAGGCTGGAGCCTGTTCTTCACCACGTCGGACTACATGGCGCGGCACTTCTCCCACTACCTCGGCATCCCGAAGGAGAAAATCCGGGTGACCGGCTACCCCCGCAACGATGTGTTGTTCGACGAAGAAGTGCGGGAGCGATCACGTCACGAGGTGGAGAGGCGGTGCCCCGTCCCGTTCCGCAGGCTCGTGCTCTACGCCCCGACCTGGAGCAGGCACGCTCCAGAATGGTGGCCTTTCTCCCAGGAGGAACTGGCGGACATGCAGCGGATATTGGCCGAGAACGAGGCTGTCTGGGTCGTCAGGTTGCATCGCCGGGGTGCAGAGAAGCTCGTTCTCCCCGACTCTCCACGAGGCAGGCGGCGCATTTTCCGGTACGAGGAGTGCTTTGGGGGGATGGACGTGCAGGAAGCCATGACTGCCGCGGACGTGCTGGTGACGGACTACTCTTCCATCGCCTATGATTTCATCCTGCTGGATCGCCCCATGCTGTTCCTGGAGCGGGCACGGGAGGGGTTCGCCCGCGAGCAAGGGTTGGTGGATGGGTATCGGGACTTGCTGCCGGGGCCGGTCGGCGAGACGTACGCCGGGTTCTCAGCGCTTCTGGCGGAGGCGCTGCGGGGCGGCGATCCCCAGGGCTGGCGCCGCGCCAAGGTACTGCCGCTGTTCCATCGCTACCCTGACGGCTATAGCACCGAGCGGTGCGTGCGGGAGATCGTTTCTACCCTGCGCGGTGAGGAGCGGGACGAATGATCCAGAACCGTAGACGGCTCTTCCGGCTCGCACAACTGGCGCTGTTCAAGGTGATCTACTCCCTCACCTGGGCGCTTTCGCACCTTGTGCCGCGAAAACCCGGCCTGGTGGCTTTCTCCTGTGGTACGGGCCACAACTACGGCGGAAACCCTCGCTATCTCTACGAAGCCGCGTTGCGTGACGGGCGACTTCACCCTGTGTGGGTGCATCCGTATCGGAAGCCTGCACCGGGGGGCAGTCCCTGGCGCTACTCGCCTCGTGGCGTGTGGACGCTCCTGCGCGCCGAGGCCTGGGTCGTGGACAACCACCTCTACACCGTGCTCCCTCACGTTCACCCGCGCGGAAAGAAAATCTTCCAGCTCTGGCACGGCGTGGGGCTCAAGCGAATCGCCCTGGGCGACCAGCGCATCCGCCCCCGTGACAGACGAAAAATAATGGGGGACACCGCCCGCTACACCCTGTTCTTCACCACGTCCGATTTCATGGCGGAGCATTTCGCCCGCATCCTGGCGATTCCGCGGGAGCGCATCGCCGTCACAGGCTATCCCCGCAACGACTTCCTGTTTCAGGCAGACGCTCACCACACGTTGCGGGCGGGTCTGCGCTCCCGGCTGGGCGATTTCCGCAAGCTGGTCCTCTACGCCCCGACCTGGGACCCGCGGCGTGAGGCGGTGCGCACGCCCTGGCCCTTCGACGATTTCGATGTCGGCGCGCTGAACGCACTACTGGAACGCCCTGGCGCCCTATTCGTCGTGAAATTGCACTGGCACATGTGGCATCTCCTGGCGTCGCTTCCGTCCCAGGGGCGGGTGCGCCGCTACGACGACGTTTTCGGGGATCAGGACGTGCAGCGGGCGCTGGCGGTGGCCGACGTCCTCGTCACGGACGTTTCTTCCATCGCCTATGATTTCATCCTGCTGGATCGTCCCATCGTCATCGCCCATCCAGACCTGGACGGGTACGACCGCGCCCACGGTCTGGTGGAGGGCTACCGGGAACTCCTGCCCGGCGAGGTCGTGGAGACTTTCGATGCGTTTCTCCATCGGTTGGAGCAGGTGCTGGCGGGCGAAGACCCCGACGCCGAGAGGCGCAGGCGGGTCTCGACCATCTTCCATCGGTACGTTGATGGGAACAGTTCCCGGCGCTGCCTGGATGCCATGATGCAGGCCATGGGAAAGGAGAGAGCGTGATGCCCCAGGCGATTTACTCCATCGGCGTCCGCTTTGCCGGAGGCGGCATCGGGAACATAGCTTACCGGGCCGTCTCAGGCATCTACCGCCACGGGATGCTCCGGCGATTGCTCTGCAGCAGCGCCGTCCCCACGGAGATTCCCTCGCCGCTGATTCGCCAGATGGGCCTGCCGCACCGCCTGCTCCGCCGCCTGGCGATCTACGACGGCCGCCGCTGGCTTGAGTACCTGCAGGGGGAATGGTTCGACCGCTGGGCCGCGTCGCATCTGGAAGAAGCAGATATCTTCCACGGCTGGGCCAATTTCTCGCGGCGCTCCATCGCACGGGCAAAAGCGATGGGGATGCTCTCGGTGGTGGACTGGCCCATTACCCATCCCGTCCACCAGTACCGGCTGCTGAAGGAGGAGTTCGGCCGCCTGGGGCTCCGCTATCGCCCCATCCCGAAGTGGAGGGACCGGAATCTGGCGGAGATCGAGGGGGCAGACCATGTCGTCGTCCCGTCGGAGTTCGTCCTGAAGACCTTCCTGTCCCACGGTGTGCCGCGGGACAAAATCTCCGTGATCCCATTCGGTGTGGATTTGCATCGGTTCTCGCCGCCGGAGGAGCGCTCCGAATCGCCCATCCGTTTCCTCTTCGTCGGGCAGATCGGCGTCCGGAAGGGCGTTCACTACCTTCTGGAGGCGTGGAAGCGCCTGGCGCTCCCCGACGCAGAGTTGATCCTGGCGGGGCGGGTTCAGAACAACAGCCGGGGGGTGCTGGCGCGCTACGAGGGGCTGGACGGCGTCCGCTGGGTCGGCCATGTGGACCCGGTGGACCTGTACCGCTCGTCGCACGTGTTCGTCTTCCCGTCGCTGGACGAGGGGAGCGCGCTGGTCACTTACGAAGCGATGGCTTCGGGGCTGCCGCTCATCGTGACGGAGGCCAGCGGTAGCCTGGCCCGCGACGGCGTGGAGGGCATCCTCGTCCCCACGCGCGATGCGGACGCCCTCGCAACGGCGATGGAGCGGCTCTATCGGGAGCGGACGGCGCGTGAAGAGATGGGCCGGGCGGCCCGTCGCCGGGTGGAGCCGTACACGTGGGAACGCTACGGTGACGAAATCGTGGCGCTGTACCGGCGGCTGACGGGGGAGGCGGAGTGAACAAACGAATCGCACTGATTTTCGGCACAAGGCCGGAGGCCATCAAGATAGCGCCGGTGGCCCTGCGGCTGAAAGCATCCGGCAACTTCGCGCCGATCCTGGTGGCCACGGCGCAACACCGGGAGATGATGGACCAGGTTCTGAGCGTGTTCGGGCTGGAGCCGGATTACGACCTGGACATCATGCGCCCCGACCAGAGCCCTTTTGAGGTGACCGCGCGGGTGCTGGCGCGGCTCCGGCCGGTGTTGGAGCGGGAGCGGCCGGACTGGGTGGTGGTTCAAGGGGATACCACCACCGCTTTCGCCAGCGCACTGACCGCTTTCTACCTGAATTTGCCGGTGGCACACATCGAGGCCGGGTTGCGCACGTATGACAAATATCAGCCGTTCCCGGAGGAACTGAACCGCCACATGATTTCCGTGCTGGCCGATTTGCATTTTGCGCCGACGGAGCGCTCCGCTCAGAACCTGCTGCGTGAAGGAGTCCCGTCGGGTGCGATCCGTGTCACCGGCAATACGGTAATCGACGCCTTGCTGGCAATCGCCGACATGCCAGCCCCGCCCATGCCGTCTTTCGTCGAGGAGCCGGGGGCAGGCCGCCTTCTGCTGGTAACGGCCCACCGGCGGGAGAACTGGGGTGAGCCGATGCACCGGATCTGTATCGCGCTGCGGCGGCTGGTGGAACGGCACCCCGACATCGAGGTGGCGTTCGCGGTGCACCCGAACCCGCGGGTGCGATCCGTCGTGAGGGAAGTGCTGGGCGGCGTGGGCCGCATCCACCTGCTGGAGCCGCTGGACTACGTGGCTTTCGTCCATCTGATGAAGCGGGCATACCTCATCCTGACCGATTCCGGCGGGATTCAGGAGGAGGCGCCATCGTTGGGAAAGCCGGTCTTGGTCCTGCGGGAGGTGACCGAACGTCCGGAGGGGGTGGAGGCCGGCGTGCTGAAAGTCGTGGGTACAGATGTGGAAGCCATCGTGAAGGAAGCATCGCTTCTGCTGGAGGACGACGCGGCTTATCATGCGATGGCGCAGCGCCGGAACCCGTACGGCGACGGCAGGGCCAGCGAACGCATCGTGGAGGCGCTGAGATGAAAGTGGCGCTGCTGCGCGTCATGCCCCAGGACAGGTTTCGGAGCATCGAGGTCTACGCGGACAGGCTGGCAGGCGGGCTGAGAAGGCTGGACGCCGACTTGGAGGTCGAGGAAGTGGTTGTCCAGGCGTGGGAATGGGGCGATCTGGGCCTGCGGATGCCCTACGGCCGCCGGGCGTCGCTGCGCACACTGGGTATCTACCTCTCCCGATGGGTGAAGTACCCGCTGGCGCTGCGGCGGATGAAGGCGGATGTGTACCACGTTCTGGACAACAGCTACGGCCACCTGGCTTTCTTCCTGGATCCGAACCGAACCGTCGTCACGTCCCACGGCGGAACGCCCAGAACCTGGCGGGATTGGAACCCGGAAGGCCCCGCCATGTGGGTCTTCGATCTGGCGTTCAAGGGGACACTTCGGGCGGCGCGCATCATTGCGGTCAGCGAGTACGCCAAAGCCGAACTGGTGGAGGGGTACGGCTACCCTGCCGAGCGTGTGCACGTGGTGCACCACGGCGTGGATCCCATCTTCCGCCCCCAGCCCGACGAAATCGTGCAGGAATTGCGTCGGCGGCTTCTGCGTCCCGGCGAACGGCATCTCATCCTGCACGTGGGACACAGCGCCCGGCGGAAGAACGTCGAGACGTTGTACGAGGCTTTCGGTTTGCTGAGGGAGCGGGACGTTCCCGCCCGGCTGGTGCGCATCGGCGGGAACCCGACGCCGGGGCAGGCCGAGATTATCAGGCGTCATGGCATTGGCGACTCCGTGACCCACATCCCCCACGTGGACAACCGTGATCTGCCGCCGTACTACGCCGCCGCGGATGTGTTCGTCTTCCCGTCCCTGTACGAGGGGTTCGGCATCCCGCTGATCGAGGCGATGGCGTGCGGCACGCCCGTGATTTGCTCCGACTGGGCGCTTTTCCACGAGGTCTGCGGCGACGCGGCGGCTTTCTTCGACGCCAGGGACGCCCAGGCGCTGAGCGAGACTGTTGCTCGCGTGCTGGAAGACGGAGACCTGTCCCGGTCGCTGCGTGAGCGCGGCCTGGAACGGGCGAAAGCGTTCACGTGGGAAAACACTGCCATGGGAACGCTGGCGGTATACCGGGAGGTCGTCGGTGGCAATTAACTTCTTGTTTGTGGATCACGCTCCCAGCCTCGGCGGCGCGGAACGTAGCCTCCTTCTCCTCCTGCGCCACCTCGACCGAACCCTCTGGGAGCCACATCTGGCCTGCCCCGAAGGCGTGCTGGCGGAGGAAGCGTGGAAACGAGGTGTCGAAGTGCATCCTTTCGACTTCCCCCGTTTGAAACGTTCCACCGTTGCCCCGATGGACTGGGTTGGCCGAGCACGGAAGCTGGCAGCGCTATCCCGTGGGACCGGTGCGGTGGCTCTTGTCGGGAACACGGTGCGTTCAACGTTCTACGGCGCGCTTGCTGCAAAGTTTGCCGGAATCCCATTCATCTGGCACATGCGCGATTTCTGGCTGGGGGAGGGCAGGCCCCGCCGCCTTTGGGCCGACACGCTGGGCAAACGCCTCCTTTGTGCCCTCTCTTCCTCGATCATCGCCAACTCCCACGCCACCGCCTCCCACATACCCTGTCGCGGCAAGGTCAAAGTGATTCACAACGGCATCGAGGTCATGGCTTTCGATACGGGCATGGACGGCTCACGGTTCCGGCAGAAGCACGGCATTCCGGCGGGTGCGCCGCTGGTTGGCACCGTGGGGCGGCTCCGGCCGTGGAAAGGGCAGACCCGGTTCCTACGTGTCTTCGCCAGGGTGTTACGAGAAATGCCGGCTGTCTGGGGCGTGGTGGCGGGGGGAGCGGTCTTCGGCGTGGAGGATGGATACGAGGAGCGTCTGCACCACCTCGCTGACGATCTGGACATCGCCGATCGTGTCGTCTTCACGGGGCACCTTGCAGACACGCGCCCGGCACTGGCGGCGATGGACGTGTTCGTCCACCCGGGCGATCCGGAACCGTTTGGCCTGGTGAACGTGGAGGCGATGGCGATGGGCAAGCCAGTGGTCGCATTTGCCCACGGGGCTCTGCCGGAGATCGTGGTGGATGGCGAAACCGGGATCCTCGTGCCGCCGGGCGACGAGTCGGCGATGGCTGAAGCCGCCCTTGCCCTGCTGGAGAATACTCCCAAACGAAAGAAGATAGGTAAGGCTGGAAGATTGTACGCGGAGAGACTTTTCGATATCTCCCGTACAGTATCCGAAGTGGAATCTATCTTCGAG
>WFSD01000069.1 GCA_015486235.1 Anaerolineae bacterium | reverse complement strand
GAGACGCTCCCTCGTCGTTCAGCCGGGAATCCTTGACTCTTCCATCACATCAAAATTTACCACACTGCCATGCCGTTGTCAATCGCAAAACCTGGCCTTTGGACATGAGTTCGGACACGCCATGCCTTACGGCCCTTTCTTCCCAGTCATGTACCAGGCGTGAAGCCCCAGAAAGCTCCGTTTCCGCTTTGTCAAAAGTTCAATGTTCATTCTCCACCGGATAAATCCGGCTCTTGAGGCGGGCTAACGCCCGCCGAACAGAGCGTCGTCTCGCTCAGAACGCACCTACGTCGAAAGAGCGCTCTCGGCACAGGCAACGCTCTGGTCGGCGCCGGAGGCGCCTCAAGTGCCGAATTTCATTCGGTACTGCAAATCCAGCACAACACCGTTGTCGGGCCCGCCGACGGGCGCTGCACGCTGCGCCCGCCGTTGGGCAAGGTTGTTTCTTTCCGTTTGAGCGGCGCCACGGCGCTGTGGAGCTACTCAGAATGACGAAAAGTGTGTGGAAGACAGGGAAGTCACCTGGCTCGACAGAGTGACTCGCTCAAGGTCTCTCGCACAAAGCTAAATCTTAAGGATGTCCGAACTCGTGTCTGAACCTCAGAGGGATTTCGAAGCAAATCGGAGCCCAAAAGTGCTCCTGGGAGGCCTCACACTCGATACAAGACTTGTGCTGCGGCTTGCCAGGGGTTGACGAAAGCCTCCCGAAAGGCAGGTTAATTCCTGGGGGCCAGTAGGGCCCCCAGGAATTACTCCGTTTTCCTTCCCACACCGCTTCTTGACAAGTCCAGACAATGGGTGTATACTGCCAGTAATTGGAACAAGTGTACTCAAGGAGGCGAGAAAATGGGGCAGTATGACCTCTGGTCAGGAAGGGAAATCTATAACACTCTGGTGTCGCTCCAGACAACGATGCTGGAAGCGAGCATAGCTTCCTCCAGCACCCCAAGCCAGGCACTGGGAAAATATCAGGAAGGGTACGTTGCCGCTCTCAGAGCTGTTGCGCTTTCTTTCGGACTGCGCCCGCCCTCACAGAGCGTTCCGCTGACGGCGGTCAACAGGAATTTGATCGAAGAATAGTGGCACAGCCTGAGTCCTGGTATCGCCACGGCAGGAAACTATGTTGCCGGATACCGAAAGCCACTCCACTTCTCAGTCGGGACTCGCGGTTATGGAAAGTGGCTCTCCCAAAAGCAGCTCTTGCCCGCCGCTGGTATCTGTCAGGGTTACCAGGAAACGGATTTTCTCGTTTGCAGGTAGCCCGAGACGGTTCAGGGGAAGCGAGACCTCCAACACCCTGTCGCCCAGGGCGCTATGCACTGGCCCAATTGCCTGCCACGCATCGTAGCCCATTGCCCTGTACAGAAATGGTGGTTGCCCGTGAGTGCTCTCCACCACCCATCCGATGCGGGCATCTACCCTGGTGCCACTATGGCGCAGGTTGACATTCCATGGCTTGAACCCATCGGCAATGTAAATCGTCGCCGTCTTCTCATCCAGCGAGGCGGACAGTTCCAGGCGCAGATAGAGATTGTGGCTGTCGGTGCCAAAGTAAAGCGCTTCTACCCCTCCATCGGATGTCTGCATGGCCCCCGTGGAGACGGCAGGGAGCACCACACCTGCATTTTTCCAGTCGTCTGGGAGAAGCGGGTGCGCTTGCAGATGAGGTGAAATCGAGTGCCTGGGGGGGCGGCTGTGGGGCTTGTCCCATCGGCCGGCTATCGGCACATCCAGATCTGGAGGATACGAGACCCCCCGCTCTGTGTACGATTTCTTCAGATAACCACGGAAAATCCGGTCGTACATGGCATCCTGGTCGGACGTATTCCTGTGGGAGTACCACCAGAACCAATCGCTCCCTTCGGCGATGTAAAGGGCTTCCTGAGCCTCTTTGCGCCCACTACCTTTCCATCCTTTGACATCGTTGCGCGCCCGCTCCAGCAGGCCCCACGCCAGGTTGTGCTCTGGATCGCCGATCCACGTGGTCAGGTCGGCGCGTATCCACGATCCGGCAGCCAGCCTCGCCAGCATGCACTTGGGAGGGAAACGACGGACGTATTCCCCGACGGTGACGGCTTCCAATTCTTCGTCCTCGCTGAGGCGGAGGTAGAGACTCTCGAGGAATGGATCGCCGTTGTGCTCATAGCTCTCCCAACAATTCTCACCGTCCAGGATGATGCTCACAAGATATGGGTTGTCCGGATCGTCGATCCGCTGGCGGATCATTTTCAACCGAAGCACCAGGTCCTCCGCGGCCTGACCGCCGGGCCATGAGTGGTACTGAAAGCCAATCTTATCCGAGAGTTCGCGGTCTCGGAAGATGATAGCCGGCCCTAACATACCGTCTATCAGCGTCCGGTACGGATGGTAGAGAAGCCTGGGCTCCGTCACGAATCCGTGGGCGTCACGCTCGAAATATTTGCTGATGCTCTTGCCCAGCACCCCTTCGTCCGACGCCAGCCATGTGAAGCCCCCTTCCAGAACCCAAGGAAGTATTGCCTGTGAGACAGCCCCCTCGGATGGCCAAAGGCCGACCGGCATCCTGCCAAACCATCTCCGGTATGCCTTCCGTGCCAGTCGCAATTGGGCGCCGACATCTTCTGGAAAAGAGAACGGAGGGTCCGGCAATGGGATGTCCGGTGTGGCCTCCCTTGCAGACATATTGTCCTCCAGCAGCGGGAGGATCGGATGGTAGAAAGGCGTGGTGCTCAGCTCCAACGATCCTTTCCTCTGCAATTTCCTGTAGAGCGGGATCACTTTTCTGGCAATCTCCTGCTGCTTCCGATGTACCAGAAGGATGTCGGAGATGGTGAACCCGTGACCTTTCAGCACAAGTCGGTTGAGATCCTCATCTCTCTCCAGACGGGTTGGGTCTATCCAGGCGAGGTTGAACCAGGCTACCAGATCTCTATAGTCCTGAGCACCGAAAGCGTCCGGATCGCTCAGTGCATCGCCGTGGTGCTCGAAGAGCTCTTGATACCGAGGGTATTTCCGGATCACCCGGTCGGGGTCGTGACCAAAGCAGATGTTCAGGAGGTAAAGTTTCTCCTCCCTGCTCCACTCTTTTTGCGTGCCGAGCAGCCAAAGTCTGTCGTGGGTCCGCCCCTGGGCGAAATCTTCCATTTGGACTAGAAGAGACGGGACAACATTGAAAGTGACGTGGACATTTGGATAGCGCGTCAGGACCTCAGCCATGTGGAGGTAGTCCTTGGCCGTGTGAAGGCGCACCCATGGCAGCAACGCCAGATCTCTCTGCTCGGGATCCACATAGATTGGCTGGTGCATGTGCCAGACGATGGCAACGTATAACGGATGACTCACTTCTCTTTGCTTCTCAGGTGTGGGAAGAGTATGACTTCTCGGATGGATGGCTTGTTGGCCATCACCATGGTAAACCGGTCAATCCCCATGCCAAAACCGCCTGTGGGCGGCATGCCGAACCGGAGTGCAAGGACGAAGTCCTCGTCCACTGGGGTGGCTTCCTCGTCTCCGGCGGCGCGAGCACGGGCCTGATCCTGGAACCGCTGGAGCTGGTCGCCGGGGTCGTTCAGTTCGCTGAATGCATTGCAGAGCTCTATCCCCCCAATGAATCCCTCGAATCGCTCTGCCATGTTTGGGTTCTCCGGGGAGCGCTTTGCCAGCGGCGACATCTCCACGGGGTAGTCAACCAGGAACGTCGGCTGTATCAGATTTGGCTCCACGAATGTGCCGATGAGGTTGTCTATCAGCTTAGCGCGGGATGCTTTCGGGTTGACAGCGGCCCCTTTCTCGCGCATTGCCTCGCCTAGAGACTCGGCCGTGGGGTACTCCTCGTAGTCGATGCCGCTGGCCTCGCGGATCGCGTCCCGCAGTGGTAGCCTGCGCCACGGCGGCGTCAGGTCTATTTCATGTCCCTCGAAAGTGATCTCCAGGGTACCCAGGACTTTCTCCGCGGCGTAAGCGACCATCTCCTCGGCCCGTCTCATCACGCCGCGGTAGTCGGTGTACGCCTCGTAGAACTCTAGTTGGGTGAATTCCGGGTTGTGCTTGTAGCTCACCCCTTCGTTCCGGAAATCCCGGCCTATCTCGTACACCCGCTCGTATCCCCCGACGATGAGCCGCTTCAAGTAAAGCTCGAAACTGATCCGCAGGTATAGGTCCTGATGCAACTGGTTGTGATGGGTGATGAAAGGCCGTGCCGCAGCTCCACCGTAGATTGGCTGGAGGATCGGCGTTTCCACTTCCAGGAAACCGTTGGAATTCAGGTATTCCCGCAGTGCCTGCACCAGTTTCGCCCTGGTGACGAAAATCTGCCGCACATCCTCGCTCATCATCAGATCCACGTACCGGTGACGGTAGCGGGTTTCCACGTCTTTCAGGCCATGCCACTTGTCCGGCAGCGGATGGTAGGTCTTCGTGAGGAGTTCCAGCGATTTCACGTGGCAGGTGATCTCGCCGGTGCGGGTCTGGAACATGTACCCGGTGACGCCGATGAAGTCGCCGACGTCTACCATTCGCCTGAAGAAAGTGTACGCCTCTTCCCCCATGTCGTCCTTCCGGAGGTAGATCTGCACGGGCCCACTGCCGTCTTCGATGTGGGCGAAGGAAGCCTTTCCCATGACGCGGATGGATCGCACCCGACCAACCAGGCTGACTTCTTCCTTCTCGCCAAGCCCCCCGGTCTCGAATGCAGTTTTCGCCTCCATCGCAGTGTGGGTGCGCTTGGAGCGTGGTGGAAATGGGTTTATCCCCATATCCCGCATCGCATCCGCTTTCTTCTGTCTGAGCTCTTCTTCCTTGGTTGTGTCGAACATGTATCGCTCCGAAAGCAATCCACGGATTACGCGGATTTGCAGATTAGAAGTGCAGCCATCGGCGAGACGCCTGGCGATCGGACAGGCTTCCGTGTGCTAACGGCTCCTGCGGACACCAATCCGCTCCCCTCGCCGGTTCTTCACTTTATCCTCAGCACGTCGAAATGGATGACTCCGCCAGGCGTATTCACAGCCACCCTGTCGCCCACTTTTCTGCCTATAAGTGCGGAACCAAGGGGGGATTTGTTGGATATCCTTCCGTTACCAGGATCCACTTCTGCAGAGCCGACGATGGTGTAAATTTCCTCCTCATCAGTGCCGGTCTCTCGGATCGTCACTTCGTGGCCGATTTGTACAGTGTCGCTGTCAGATGCCTGGCCTATGATGATGGCATGTTTCAGTATTTGCTGGATTTTCGCTATACGGCCTTCCACGAATGCCTGCTCGTTTTTCGCTTCGTCATAACCAGCATTCTCGGAGATATCTCCATCTGCTTTGGCGTCGTGGATGTGCTGGGCGACCTCATGCCGCCTGACGTGGATCAGATAGTCCAACTCCTTCTGGAGCTTCTTCGCACCATCTTCAGTCAAATAAACCTCGTTATCTTTTGGTACCATGCCGCTATCCTCCTGATAAGAGAAAAACTGAGAGAAGTCTTCTCTCAGTTTTTGATGTGCTGAGCAAAGTACACCAAATTATACCATGTTTCCGCAGGGCAATACAAGTGACAGCCCACTGAGGGAAAACGAAGCAATTCCTGGGGGCCCATAGTGGGTTGTCAAGCATATTTCAGTTGGTGGTAGGTAGGCAAAGGCATTGCCTTCTCCTACCCATGAACACGTGTGGCACTGCCACACACTTTTCGTCATTCTGAGTAACTCCGCAGCGCACGGTGCCGCTCAAACGGAAAGAAACAACCCTGCCCGTCGGTAGGGGCGCAGCGTGCTGCGCCGCCGTTGAACCCCGCAACGGTGTTGTGTCGGATCTGCAGTACCGAATGAATTGGTGGCGCTCAAAATTGGTGGGATGGCGCGGCTTTTGCCCTCTCCTACCCCAACCCCTCCCTCTCCCACACGTGGACGGTGCAGGGTTACCAGTGGCTGCTTGTGAGCGCTCGCACTTTCCAGACGGAGAAAGGGTCGTGTAGGCCTGTAGGGTGGACTCTTAGTCCGCCCATGTGCACGTCGCACGCCGAGACATGGCAAAATGGAAAGTGTGTGTCTGCTCACAGATGGCCGGCCAATCCGTTCTCCCGCCAGAGGAAGTGCTTTCGGAAGTGTCTGGTCGGGCCAACGGCCCGACTAGAGCGGACTGACAGCTCTACAAATTGCCGCCGCAGGTGGTCGGGGTGATAGGTGAGGGCAAAAGGCAATCTTCGCCTCCCTGTCCGGGCGAACTCATCACACTGCTCTTCAGCGCTACCAATGAATTCGGCACTTGAGGCGCCTTCGGCGAGGCGAAGAATCCGTGCGCAATCGAGACGGTGCGCAACCCCTCAGTGGCACCCGCCTCCAGGCGCGCCGTCAGTCCACAGTACCCCCGGAATCCCTGATATCCCTCGCGACCTGGTAGAGAAACAGTGAGCCGGATATGGCAACGTTCAGCGATGCCACGTTTCCCCACATAGGAATGTACGTAAGCCAGTCGCACTTCTCCCGCACGAGCCTGCTGATCCCTTTGCCCTCGCTACCCACAATCACCGCCAGCGGCAGTTCCCACCGGCGAGAATCGTACCTGATTGCCTCCGGGATTTTCTCCAATCCCACGAGCCAGGCCCCAGCATCCTGTAGCGAGTTCAGCGCACGGGCAAGGTTGGCTATTCGGGCTATACGAAGATATTCCACAGCGCCTGCCGACGCTTTGACCACGGCTGGCGTGATCTCGGCGGACCGCCTGCTCGGGATGATCACCCCTGTCACGCCGACAGCCTCTGCCGTCCGGAGAAGCGTGCCTACATTCTGCGGGTCCTGCAGATGATCCAACGCCAGAAAGAGACCATCGGGGGAGGCGCGCTCAGTCAGGTCTTCGAGGTACACGTAGGGATACCCTGAGGCCTCCAATGCTATCCCCTGGTGATGGGACGAGCCGACGATACTGTCCATCTCGTGCCGTTGCGCCTGCCTGACCGGTATCCCTTGTTTGGCCGCCAGCACCAGGCTCTCCATCGTTTCGGGCGTCTTGTGGAGCCCGTCAGCGACCACCATGGCGAAGAAATGGCGTCGAGCCGCCCGCAATGCCTCGCGAACCGGCTGACGCCCATATAGCCACTCCTTTGACATCCCTACCCCGTCTCCCAGCCTGTCCCTTCAGGGCCGTCTTTCAGGGTAACGCCGAGTTCCTTCAACCCATCCCGTATCCGATCCGCCAATGCCCACTGTTTCGCGCTTCGGAGATCGGAGCGAGTCTGTATCAGCAGTTCGATGAAGGGACTTATATCGCGCCCTTCGACTTTGCGCCGGGTAGGACGTAACCTCAGCCCCAACAGCTTACCCAGGCCGCGCAGGGTCTCTCTGGCGTTGCTGAAAGCCGGCCCCGCCAGATCGGCATCGCGGGCCTGGTTCAATGCCCTTGCCAGGTCGAACAGATGGCCCAGGGCCGCGGCGGTGTTGAAATCGTCGTCCATGGCTGCCTCGAATTTCCCCACAGTGGATTTCGTCTGCTCCTGCAGGGCATCGGCTGCCGGCCCATTGTAGGTCTTACCCGTGCTTGGCTGGAGAGCACCCAGCAGCCGCCGCCATGCCCGCTCGGCGTTCGCCACCACCTCGTCGTTGAAAGTCAGCGGGTTTCGGTAGTGGGTCGAGAGGATGACCATCCTCAGCACGTCGGGATCGTGTTCCCGAAGGAAATCGTCAATGGTGATCACGTTCCCCAGGGATTTGGACATTTTCTCGCCGCTCCACTGGAGCATCCCGTTGTGCATCCAGAAGCGAGCGAAGGGGACTTTGCCGGTGTAGCTTTCTGCCTGGGCGATCTCGTTCTCGTGGTGGGGGAAGATCAGGTCGTTCCCGCCGCCGTGGATGTCTATCTGTTCTCCCAGGTGATGGATGTTCATGGCGGTGCATTCGATGTGCCAGCCTGGCCTGCCGGGGCCCCATGGGCTGGGCCATGAAGGCTCTCCGGGCTTGGCCGCTTTCCACAGGGCGAAATCCATCGGGTCCTCTTTTCGGGAGTCCACCTCGATGCGAGCGCCAGCACGCATCTCGTCCAGGCTGCGCCCGGAAAGCTTCCCGTAATCCTCATCCTTCCGCACGCGGAAATAGACATCGCCGTCCATGGCATAGGCATATCCTTTGTCCACAAGCCCCTGGACGATTTGAAGCATCGCTGGGATCTCCTCTGTGGCCCGTGGATAGTGGGCCGCGGGGAGCACGTTGAGGGCATCCAGATGGTCGAAGTATTCCTGGATGTAATGCTCCGCCAGCACCAGAGGATCCAGGTCAAGCTCTTTTGCCCTGTCGATGATCTTGTCGTCCACATCAGTGTAATTCGTCATGTACTCGACGCGGTACCCTTTGTGAATCAGGTACCGGTACACGACGTCGAACACGATAGCAGGGCGGGCGTGGCCGATGTGAGCTTTGTTGTACACCGTCGGCCCACAGACGTACATCTTCACCCTGCCCGGCTCGAGGGTTACGAAAGCCTCTTTTTTTCTTGTCAATGTGTTGTAGATTTGAAGTCCCATAAGCAACCCCGGAATCAGTGACTCAGCGAACCGGCGAACCAGAGGCAGCATGCCTGGGGGAAGCCGGTTTGCCGATTATGAATCGTATGGCCTGAGCCAGCGTGAGATATGTCAGCGCCTTTGTGCTGGGCGCCCCTGCATCTGTGCAAAAATCATCTTGCCGGCAGATGTCTGAAGGACTTTGGTCACGGTGACCGTCACCGTGTGCCCGATCAGTCGTTTGCCGTTCTCCACTACGACCATCGTGCCATCGTCCAGGAATCCGACCCCCTGCCCGATTTCCTTCCCTTCCTGGATTATCTGGATATCCAGGGGTTCGCCGGGCAACACCACAGTCTTCACGGCGTTAGCCAGGTCATTGACGTTCAGCACTTTCACGCCCTGAAGGGCAGCGACGCGGTTCAGGTTGTAGTCGTTGGTCATTATGGCCGCGCCCATCCTGCGGGCAAGCTGCACCAGCTTGTCGTCCACCTGGCGCGCCTCCGGCACGTCTGCATCGATTATGGAAACCTGGGTCTTGCTATCTTCCTGAAGTCGCCTCAACACCTCCAGACCGCGCCTTCCCCTGTTCCTTCGAAGAGCATCAGAGGAGTCGGCAACGAACTGGAGCTCGTTCAACACGAACCGGGGTATGATCATCTCGTAGGCCAGGAAGCCAGTCTTGCTGACGTCGGCGATCCTGCCATCTATGATCACGCTGGTGTCCAGGAGTACCTTTTTCAGCGACTCTGACATGGCGGTCTTGCGGCGTATGGGGTGTTTTCGCCAAAGATCAAGAAAATCCTCGTGGCGGGTTACAGCCGCAACGACGCCGATATAAGCCATAACCAGACTCACGAGCACCGGCAGGACTTTGTTGAATGGGCTGGGCAAAGTAGAGAGGGGAATTGTGAAAAGAGCTGACAGAACAAGTCCTATCCCCATCCCAGCAGCAGCTGAGATGAGCTCCACGACCGAAGCCCTTTTTATGACGCGATTGATATACCTGGCGGGTTTTATCGTAAGCCAAGGGGATATGATAGCTCCTACCAATCCGGTGACTACGGTTACAGGAACCAGCCAACGGAGTGTACTCAAATCCGTGAAATCAGAAACTTTGCCTACCGCCATTCCGCCTTCGAACCCAATGACAAGAAAAATGATGAATCCGACAATTTTGATAATTGCATCAGTCAAGGTAATCCCTCCTTTTTGGAAAAAACAAAGGGTAATATTCTCACAGAACAAACTTCCGCAAGCGCCCCGGATTCATGAGAACCGCGGGCCTGACAGAAACCTTTCCCTTTGTTAAGGTACGATACGGAGTCGGGCTTAGAGCAGTACAATCTATTCTCCAGACCTCCGACATTCATAGTAAGCTAGCTTTATTGTAACGCATAAGCCCGTTAAAAGCAAGGAAGGAGCGCCAGAGCCAGGGCTTATCGCACCGCTGTTCCAAGGCAGACCAAGTGAGGAGAAAAACGAGCTCGCGGCGACCCGACGGATTGTCATGCAAGTACTTTGGAGAGCGAGACGAGGTCCATGGCGAGGGCATCCGTCCGCTTGCCCTCATCTACCCCCAAGGGCGCAGGACCGCTGCGCCCTACCCCATGGAATGGGAGAAGGAGGGGACTCCGCTATACCGTCGAAAGCAGTTTGGAAAGGATGGGAAAACGAGGCAATTCGTGGGGGCCCGCAGGGACCCCACGAATTTACCCGTCCTTCCGAGGGTTTCCGTCAACCCCAGGAAAGTCACAGCACAAGCCCTGTGGAATGCTATTCGAGCGTGAGGGCTTCCAGGAGCACTTTTGGGCTTCGATTCGCTCCGAAATCCCAAGAAGGCAAGCGATCTGACGCATTCTTTCGTTCACATTGTTTTCGAGCTTTGTCTGGGTTGGGACACACCCTATTGAGCATCGGTCAGCGTAAGATCTCTATCACGATTCCTCCGCCGGAACGAAATAGACGTCCGTTGGCTTGAACTTGCTCAAGCGGCGGAATTTCGCCTTCACTTTCATCCCGATCCAATCCAGCGTGGCTTTATAAGGATCTACCCCCAGCAGCCTGCCCAGGAGCAGAGTATTTGCTCCCTCGAACTCCACCAACACGAGGATGAAAGGGGTTTCTTTCAAGAACGATTCCGAGCCGAAATGGCAAACGGTGAATGTGTGTATCTTACCCTCCTGGGGCAGCACCACCCATTCCGTCTCTTTCCCGGTGAACATGTCGTGCCCGCGAGGAGTGGCATAGGTATATCCAGTCTCAGGGTCTCTGGTGCCCAGAAGCACTTTGTTCGCCACTCCGGCGAACCATGGGGAATCCTGTCCGTAGGAATGCAGGTAAGTGATGGAGTAAGGGTCTTTCACGATGATCGGCCCCATCTGCTTCAGCCCTGCCAGCGCTTCCGGCGTCAGGTTGGTGGGAAACGGCACGTTGAAAAGGACATTTCCATCCTCAGTCTCTTCCATTTTCTTTTTGATTGGTTTATCACTCATGGTTTCAACCTCCGTTCATCCTTCCCGTTCCAGGATACTCACCGTCACGTAAGTGCCGGTGCCAGCGTGAGAGTGGATCGCCCCGCGCTTAGCATCCGGCACCTGAAGCGTATCGCTGCCGAAATGGTCCTTGACCCGGTGCTGTAGCTGCCAGATAGCAAAGACCGCCTGCATCAGGCCGGTAGCGCCTACCGGATGACCGCACGCTATCAAACCTCCGGATGGGTTCACAGGAACTTTCGACGGCTCTGGCAGATCGAGGCCGTAATCCACGGTTGGCATGAACGCTTTGCCAGATGCCGCGAAAGGTCCGCCTTCTCCGTAGCGGCAAAGCCCCATGTCCTCGTAGGTCTGGATCTCGGAACTGGTGTATGCGTCGTGGAGTTCCACGAAATCGATCTCCTCCGGCGGGTTCGTTATGCCGGCGCGCTCGTATGCTTGCTTCGATGCCATCCTGCCTGCGCGGAACGAGTGGACGCCTGGATACCGGAAGCCCCTGTCCCACAGCTCTTTGTAGTATGCTCTGGAGTCATCGTCCATCTCGTTGGGGAGGGCGTTGTAGCGGTAGAAATCTTCATAGGACTGGTGAGGGCGGTCGGACATGCGCATGGCGTCGGTACCCCGGCCGATGGCAGCGACTTTCACACGTGGAAGACGCTTGCCGGACGCTTTCTCCAGCTTTGCCAAGCCCTCCTCGCTGGCAAGAAGCACCACCGCAGCGCCATCACTCATCACACAGATATCCAGCCGCGTCAGTGGCCATGCCACCATCGGGGCGTTCCGCACGTCCTGGATGGTGAGTTTCTGCCGTTTCTGAGAATAAGGATTGTAGTAGGCGTTCATGTGGTTCTTAACGGAGACATGGGCCAGCTGCTCCACCGTGGTGCCGAACTCTTTCATGTGTCGGGTCACCATCATGGCGTAGTAGCCGGAATAGAACCCTCCCACTGGATAATCGAAGCTGGTGTCCGATGCCAGTGCGATGAACTCGTTTCCTTTCCATGTGTTCACGTGGGACATGTTCTCGAATCCCATCGCCAGAACCACATCCATGTCTCCGGATGCTACAGACTTGTATGCTTCCTGGAAGCAAAGGCCGCCAGTGGCACCACCGCCCTCGACCCGGTGAGACGGTTTCGGCAGGAGGCCCAGGTAATCCTGTACCATGATTCCCGCCATGAGCTGACGGGCAAAGTGGTCGGAGAAATAAGAAACCACCGACCCATCCACGATTTCGTAGAACTGTGGGTGTTCCAGGCCGATGTCGGAAAGCATGTAGTCATATGCCTCTTTCACCAACGCCGGGAACGTTTTGTCCGGCCGGGCTTTGGCGAATTTGCTGACCCCGCCGGAAACTGCATAGACTGTTCGCATTTTTTCTAACCTCCTCGTTAGTTTGTTTCCTTTAAAAAGCCTTCTCACTCTCACCGCTGAGCCCGCTGGGGGCGCAGAGAGACTTGAAAAGCCGTCAGCAGTCAGCCGTTAGCCGATAGCAACCCCTGCCTCCGCAATAGACACTTTGAGATTCTGAGTAACTCCACAGCGCGTGGCGCTCAAGCAGAAAGAAACAGACTTGTCCGTCGGTAGGGGCGCAGCGTGCTGCGCCCGCCGTTGGGCCCGACAACGCCATTGTGTCGGATTTGCAGTACCGAATGAATTGGTAGTGCTCAAAACTGGTGTGATGGCGCGGCTTTTGGCCCTCACCCACCCCAGCCACTCCCTCTCCCACTGCAGCAGGCGAGGGAGGGGCTACCAGCGGCTGCTTGTGAGCGCTACCAATAAACCAGAAAAGATCAACGAGAATCAGCATCATCAGCGTTCTATTGCTGGGAGGCTGAGTAGTAATTCGAATTATACTACCACTTGGACTTTTGACAAAGCGGAAACGCTGGGGGAGAGCGAAGCAATTCCTGGGGGCCCATAGGGCCCCAGGAATTAACCTGCCTTTCGGGAGGCTTTCGTCAACCCCTGGCAAGCCACAGCACAAGCCCTGTATCGAGCGTGAGGGTTCCCGGGAGCGTTTCCGGGCCTTGATTTGCTTCGAAAGCCGCCGATACTCCGAAAGTGACAAAATCCGCAGGATTGTTGTAGAATAGGGCGGATGAAATCTTGTTTTAGGAGGCGGAGATGTCTGACATCAGACCTTTCAAAGGGCTCAGACCAAAGCCGGCCCTCGTGGCAGAAACCGTCAGCCTTCCCTACGACGTCATGAACACCGAAGAGGCAAGGAAGATGGCCAAAGGCAATCCTCACTCTTTCCTCCACGTTATCCGTGCGGAAATAGATTTCGACGCCGAAATAGACCCGCACAGCGACGAGGTCTATCGGAAAGGCGCCGAGAACCTGAGGAAATTGCTCGAAGAAGGTGTCTTCCTCCGGGACGGAGAACCCTGTTTCTACGTGTACCAGCTCGCCATGGGGGATCACTCCCAGCGGGGGATCGTTGCCGGTGCCAGCGTCGAGGAGTACAGAAAAGGTCTCATCAAGAAGCATGAGCTCACCAAGCCGGACAAGGAAAACGATCGCACGCGCCACATCAACGCTCTGAATGCCCACACCGGCCCGGTGATGCTCGCGTACCGCGCCCGGCGGGAGATTGACGATTTTGTCGACCACATCTGCAGAAGCCACGGGCCGGAATACGATTTCGTCGGTCCTGGCGGTGTGAAGCATGCGCTGTGGCCTGTGTGCGGGGGGGAATCTGTAGCAAAGCTACAGGAGCTTTTCTCCCATGTTGACGTTCTCTACATCACCGACGGCCATCATCGGAGCGCGGCTGCAGCGCGCGTGGCACAAGAAAGACGCTCCAGAAATCCGCACCACACCGGCGACGAGCCGTACAATTTCTTCCTGGCTGTCATCTTCCCCCATGACCAGCTCCAGATTCTCGGTTACCATAGGGTCGTGAAGGATTTGAACGGCCTCACGCCGGAGGAGTTCATGGCAAAAGTGGCGGAGAAGTTCAACGTGAAGCCCACCGATTCTCCAGAGCCAGAAGCACCCCATCGGTTCGGGATGTACCTGGACGGCAAATGGTACCGCCTGAGGGCCAAGCCCGGCACATTCCCGAATGGAGACCCGGTCAAGAGCCTGGACGTGGCGATCTTGCAGGACAATCTCCTCGCACCAATCCTCGGGATCGCCGACCCGCGCACTGACAAGCGGATAGATTTCGTCGGCGGCATCAGGGGGATCGGAGAACTGGAGAGACGCTGCCGCGAGGGCATGCGACTGGCGTTTGCGCTTTATCCCACCACCATCGACCAGCTGATGGCAATTGCCG